>NZ_JAUBRB010000006.1:0-181851 GCF_036701585.1 Microcoleus sp. POL10_C6
AGATTGCACTCACTTTTTTCACTTCTCTATTTTATTGCGATCGCATTCCTCTTTAAAAACTGTCCGGAGTATTGTAAAATAAATAGTTATTTTAATTTATGAAAGTAGTCCGGCAAAGAATCAAGCTATTCATGAAATTATCGAAACTTACAAGCGCACTTACCAGCAATAGTCAGTGTGGCGGGCTACCAGCGAAGTTAAGGTTTCTTTCTGATGCGGTCATCGAATCAGTGTATTTATGATATTATTTGTGCTGAGCAAGGTCATATCCTCAAAGATAAGTAGGGTGCGGGTGCAAGAAAAATCATAATTTGTGGGTATCGATCGCACACTGCAAAAAATCGCTAGAAAAACCTGCCCGGGAGAAAACAAAAACATGATGAACGACGGCAACCAAAAAGCTGAAGCGCCTGAAACCGAGGATGCACAAAATTTGTCCGGCATGGCGAAAGCTTTTCTTGTGAGCGTGGCTTGGTCTTACGCAGAGGCATTGGAGCGAATGAAACGATCGCGAAATCCACAGCAACCCGCGCCGGAATCTCCGACAGAACAAGTCGAACCCGATCCTGAAAAAAATTAATGAAAGACTATTAATGCGAGCGATTTGCCAAACTATCTGGGGGTGCGATCGAACGCAATAGTCAATTAGCTGTTTTGAGTTAAGAACAATCTACTCAGAACAGCGAACTGTGCAGCTTAAGCCGGATTTGTATTGGATTTTACAACAATAAAAAAAACTGAAAGCCCCGTGACAAGCGAATTTCAAAGGTGGTACCCGCCACGTGATTTATCCGTGGAATCAATCCACAATCTAAAATCTAAAATCCTCAAGCCCCCAAATTTATCCGTGGGGTCAATCCAAAATCTAAAATCTAAAATCTAAAATCGAATGACCCTTCAACAAGCTCAGGAAAAGCTTTAGTCCGGCGATGACAACTGCGTTGCAGGTTTGAACCTCAACCTATATCTGTCCCTAAAAGGGATTTAAACTAAACTAATGTACGGTTTTACCGCTACAGTGTACAAAACAAATAACCAATTTTTAGATCTGTCTCATGTCTAATTCAAAAATGATTGGTAAAGCGATCGCAGGTAGCCTTTGCTTGGGCATCCTCATTAGCTTCAACGCCTCACTCGGCCCCGCATCAGCAGCAACACCAACAATTGCTGAAGCTACAGCCCCGGCCACCAGCAACATCGACACGCAACTTCTAGGCCAATGGCAAGGCACAGCCTCAGGTCAGTCTTTCACCTTCATCTTTGCCCCAGAAGGCAAATTGTTCCTCATGGCTAAAGGCCCCGACGGAGCTGTCCGCGCCCAAGAAATGAGGTACAAAGTTAATCTCGGTGAAAAACCGATGCACCTTGATGTCGGCCTCAGCAGCACACAAACCGTTGAGACTGTTTTTGAGTTGACTGCTGAAGGTCAAATGCGCCTTCAGTTGCAAGGCACCAATCCCGGACAGGCGAGACCTAATGCCTTAAACGAACAGGCAACCGTGTTTAAAAAGGTCTCCGAAGCCACTGCACTTCCTGCTGACACTCAAATCATCGGTTTTTGAGGAAAATTGCAGGCAGAAGGCACTTATGGCAATTGTCAATTGAGTGAGGTACTGATTGGGATTTTCGATTTTCGATTGCGAAATTGCGAAATTGCGAAATTGCTAAGACAGCCGGCGAGTACCTCACCTGGTTGAGATCCGCTATAACTAGCTCTGAGTTTTCTGATTGCCACGCTTCGCGAGGAACGAAGCAATCTTAAAACTTTCCCCGTGCCTTCTGCCTTGAACAGGCCCTGCTACAATCCACTTAATCTCCCTTTAATTTTTGCCATAGACTTCCATGAGTGAAACCGTCCTAGAAGTTCGCAACCTGCGGGTTCAATTTCAATCTGCGGACGCAGGCGATGCGTCTGCAACCGTCAAAGCGGTTGACGGCATTTCCTTTGAGGTCAAGCGAGGGCAAACTCTGGGCATCGTGGGAGAGTCGGGATCGGGAAAATCGGTAACATCCCTCGCTGTTATGGGTTTGCTGTCGAGTTCGTCAACGAAAATCGACGGCGAAATTTGGTTTTATTCCACAAAAGACGGCGCTAGCAATGGGCCTGTGAATCTGCTGGAAATGCCGGACAGGGAAAAACAAACATACCGGGGCAGCCAGATTGCGACGATTTTTCAAGAGCCGATGAGTTCGCTAAATCCCGTTTATACGATCGGATTTCAACTCACAGAAGCCATTTGTTTGCACCAACAGGTGTCGCAGACAGAAGCGCGGCGCCAAGCTGCTTCTCTGCTGCAAGAAGTGAAGCTGCTACCGGCCGACGATGAGATCAGGCAGCGGTGTTTGGCTTTGCGGCAAGAGCATTCCCGGACTGCTGCGGGGAATCAAGCACTTATGGAGGACGATCGCGATTTGATGCAGCTCGTCAACGGTCAAAAACAAGCTATGCTCGATCGCTATCCCCACGAACTCTCAGGCGGCCAAATCCAGCGCGTGATGATTGCAATGGCCATTTCTTGCAATCCAACTTTATTAATTGCTGATGAACCTACCACGGCTTTGGACGTAACCGTGCAGGCAACAATCTTAGCTTTGCTGCGCGAGTTGCGCGACTCTAGAGGCATGGCAATGATTTTTATTACCCACGATTTGGGCGTCATTGCTGAAATTGGCGATACGGTGGCGGTGATGTACCGAGGCAAGATTGTTGAGTGCGGTGCGATCGAACAAATTTTCAGCAATCCCCAACATCCTTACACAAAAGGTCTGTTAGCTTGCCGCCCAACTCTCGATCGGCAACTGCGCCGCTTGCCGACAGTTTCCGATTTTATGGATGTCACCACAAATGCTAGCGGCGAATTAGTAATTGTCGAGAAAAATGCCGATTTAGACGGCGACAACAGCGGGGGAAATCCCGCTTTTGTCACAGGAAAACCGCCTCGGCTGCCGCATATTTCCGGCCCTTTGCTAGCTGTTAATAACTTGCGCGTCGGTTTTCCGGTGCAGGGGATATTTGGCGAAACTCAACGCTTGTTTATGGCGGTAAATGATATTTCTTTTGAGGTTTACCCGGGCGAG
Organism: Microcoleus sp. POL10_C6; assembly: GCF_036701585.1. Classification (NCBI taxonomy): domain Bacteria; kingdom Bacillati; phylum Cyanobacteriota; class Cyanophyceae; order Oscillatoriales; family Microcoleaceae; genus Microcoleus; species Microcoleus sp. POL10_C6. Next base: position 3,079 of record NZ_JAUBRB010000006.1, read on the forward strand.
ACTTTGGGTTTGGTGGGCGAGTCGGGCTGCGGCAAATCAACTTTGGCGAGAGCCTTGCTGCAATTAATTCCGATCGCCAGCGGTAAAGTGTTTTTTGAAGGTCAAGAAATTACGCCTCCTACGAAAAGTAGTTCGGCATCGCAGTGGATGGCTAATTATCGGATGAAAAAAGAGTACGATCGCAAATTGCGCTGGCTGCGGCGCGATATGCAAATTATTTTTCAAGACCCTTTTAGTTCTCTCGATCCACGCCTAAATGTTGGGGATGCGGTGATGGAACCGATGGTGATTCACCGCTTTGGTAAGAACCAGAAAGAACAGCGCGATCGCGGGGCTTATTTGTTGGATAGAGTGGGTTTAAATCCCGATTTTATGCGGCGCTACCCTCACGAGTTTTCCGGGGGACAGCGGCAGCGAATTTGTATTGCTAGAGCTTTGGCTTTGAATCCTAAGTTTATTATTTGCGATGAGTCGGTTTCGGCCTTAGATGTGTCGGTGCAGGCGCAAGTTTTAAATTTGCTGAAGGAGTTGCAAACAGAGTTTGGACTGACTTATATTTTTATTTCTCACGATTTGAGCGTGGTCAAGTTTATGAGCGATCGCGCGATCGTCATGAACAAAGGTAAAATCGAGGAAATTGGCACTGCCGAGCGCATTTACCGCCAACCGCAGCAAGCTTACACGCGACAACTTATAGCTTCTATTCCAGCAGGGAATTTGGAGCGAATTCGGCAACAGCAACTAGGTCGCCAAGCTGCGTGGCCCCCGTCGCCTGCAGATGAATCAGAACAAAATTGATATTTAGTGTTTTAAACTCGTATCAATTACCAATTACTAATTAGCCATTACGCGCGAACATATCGGGCTACCAAAAACTGCTACGAAATTTTTTTTCATTTTATCTTCCCAAATTAGCAGTTTATCTTGATTTTAACTTCATAATTTCTGGTGAAATTCTACCTGCTTGAACTTGACTAACATTCCGGGTTGTTCAAGCCACAGCCAGGGAACTCCACGCAGTATTTTCCTACATCAAACCCTGTTATTTCTAGACGCAAAAAGTGGGGTATAACACGCTACTCTAACACAGTAAGCAGCTTCAGGCTTAGCCTACATAATTAGGTTATGCACCCAGGAGTGCGAGTTTCTGCGTCCAGGACTAGCTAAATTAGGCCAAATGTCCAATGACTAACAACAATATGTCGCGTAGTATTATATGTAAACTCTCTTTCTCTGAGTCGGAAAAATTAGAAAATGCCTACCCCAGCTAAAAAAAGATTGATTGCTACTTCCGTAAAGACACTTAATTGTTTAGCCGGGTTGCGTAAATTTACGCAAATTTTAAAAGGCTAGATTTTGCAAGTTAGAAAAATTTTATAATATTTAAATATTTTTATGGTTATTTTGAATCACTGCAAGTAAAACGCAATCAAGAGTAAAAAAATGAAATCTTCTGTTCGTATTGAAGAATCGAAAAGCACTAAACTATCGAACCTACTGCAACTGTTGTTGATAAAAATTACCGCAGCAGTCACCCGAATAGAAAAGGCAGAAGGCAGAAAGCAGTATGAAAAAAAAATCAGCTTAGGGACGATCGCCCCTGGCAGTGTATTCTCAATTTTGATAATTGTACTGCTTGTCTTAAACGGGTGGCTCGTAGCTGGCAGCGGTGATAATTTCTACGATAGCCAACTCGCCCTGGGATTTTTGGCAATAGCAAATATTGTCTTTTTGGCAGTATCGGCGCGCTCAAACGCATCTGCTGTCGTAGCCCAAAACGATCGCCCATCCAGCGAACCCAACGGGGGCGATCGCTTTTTTAGCCTCTCGCTAGATATGCTGTGCGTCCTTAGTTTTGACGGTTATATAACACTCATCAACCCAGCAGCAGAAAAAATCCTCGGCTATTCCCCAGGAGAAATGATTGGCCAACTCTTCATTGAATTCGTGCATCCAGACGATCGCGAAATTACTTTAAAAGAAGCTGAAAGTATTGCTGCGGGGAATAATACCGTTGGGTTTGAAAACCGCTGGCGCTGTCGAAACGGTTATTACAAGTGGATAGCCTGGACTGCTACCCGTTTCTGCGAGGAAGAATTGATCTATGGTGTTGGCCGCGACATTACCGATAGCAAACAAGCAGAAGCAGCACTGCAAGAGAGTCAGCATTTTGTTGAGCGAATTGCCAATACCAGTCCGAATCTTCTCTTTGTTTACGACGAAACCGAGCAGCGAAATGTCTACAGCAACCGCGAAATCACTGATACCCTCGGCTACACCGCCGAAGAAGTTGAAAACATGGGCAGCAATCTACTGCCCACCATCATCCACCCTGACGACTTAGCTAAATTTCCAGGATATTTTCAGCAATTAGAAAATGCTCCCGACGGCGAAGTTATTGAGTACGAATATCGGGTGCGCGATCGACAAAATTCTTGGCACTGGTTAGTCAGCCGGAATATTGTATTTAGCAGAACCGAGGAGGGAACAATTAAGCAGCGTCTCGGTGCTGCTACGGACATTACAGAGCGCAAAATAGCAGAACAAGCTTTAGCAGAACAATTGAAACTTTCTCTATTCACAGCAGATGTGGGAATTGCTCTAACTCAAAACCAGACTTTGCTTGCAACTTTGCAATATTGCGCCGATGCAGTTGTGCGCCATTTGGATGTTGCCTTTGCTCGGATTTGGACGCTGAATGAAGAGGGAAATGTATTGCAACTGCAAGCAAGCGCGGGGATATATACTCATATTGACGGCGCTCACAGCCGCATTCCTGTCGGTGAGTTCAAGATTGGTTTAATCGCCCTGGAGCGACAACCTCACATCACTAATTCTGTGCAAGAAGATCCCCGAATCAAGGACAAAGAATGGGCCTCACGAGAAGGAATGGTTGCTTTTGCTGGATATCCGCTAATTGTTGACAATCAGTTGCTGGGAGTAATCGCGATGTTTGCTCGCCAGGAGTTGAACGAATCAACGCTGGTTGCTTTAGCGTTAAGTGCCGATGCGATCGCCCTGGGAATTAAGCGCAAACAAACAGAAGAAGCTCTCGCCAGACAAAAGCAAACTTTGAGGGCAATTATTGACAACGCTCCGATTTGGGTGTGGATGGCAAATGCTAGCGGGCGGATGTTATTAGTTAACAAAACTTTCTGCGAAGATGTGGGTATACCTGAATCAAGATTTTTAGCAGCCTCTCACTATTCCGAAGTTTTGGGCTTAGAACAATCTGCTAACTGCATGGCATCTGACGCGCAAGCGTGGAGCCAAGATATTCCATGTTATACGGAAGAAATTATAGAGCTTACTGATGGTGACTATCACCAGTTTGACACAATTAAAACTAAGGTCAAAGATGATTGTGGTAACGCGATCGGCTTAATCGGTTTGGGTTTGGACGTTACAAAACAAAAAGAAGCTCAAAGACAGTTGCAAAAGTCGGAAGCGAGATTCCGCAAATTAGCTGAGCAGGAAGCGCTGCTGAACCAGCTAGCTAGCAATATCCGCCAATCTCTGGATTTAGATACTATTTTGGCGACAACTGTGCAGCAAATTCGCGAGTTGCTCCTGCTCGATCGCTGTCAGTTTATCTGGTATTTACCCGACGCTTCGCCGCCGGTTTGGAATGTGAGATACGAGGCAAAGAATGCCGATTTGCCCTCGCGTTTGGGTTTATATCCTGTCGAGCCAACTGCTTCTATCGGTGAGCGGATTGCCAATTTGGAAATAATTCAGATCGACGATGTTGAGGCATTAACCGATCCAGCCGAACGGGAATTTTTAATGTCTGTAGGGCTTAATTCTCTGCTGGACATTCCCCTTCAAACACCGTCGGGTCAAATTGGCGCGATCCTCTGCGGTTCTTGCAGCGGGGTGCGGCTGTGGAGAGACGAAGAAGTGGAACTGTTAATGGCAGTAGGAACTCAATTGGCGATCGCCATTAATCAAGCCGAACTTTACGAAAAATCTCGCCTCGCCGCCGCCGAATCAAAAGCAGCAGCAATGCAGCAAAAATTGCTCAACCAGCTAGGCAGTCAAATCCGCGCTTCTCTTGATTTAGATACTATCTTGGCAACAACTGTGCGGCAAATTCGCGACTTGCTGCAACTCGATCGCTGTCTATTTATGTGGTATACGCCCGAGGCCGAGACGCCCGCTTGGGATATCATCCACGAAGCTAAAAATGATGACTTGCTGTCGCTTTTGGGTTATTACCCTGCTGAGGTAACGGGGACGCTGGCGCAAAAGATAGCTAATTTGGAAATCTATCAAATAGATGATGTTACAACTTTCAGCGATCCAGTAGAAAGGGAATTCTTTTTGCAGGTGGGTTACAAGTCTGTCTTGGATTTGCCGGTTAAGAGTGCAGGGGGTTTAACTGGAGTTGTTGGCTGCACTTCTTGCCGCGAGGTGCACAGGTGGACAAAAGACGAAGTGGAGTTGCTATCGGCAATTTGCGATCAATTGTCGATCGCCATCAGTCAATCCGAACTCTACACTAAAAGCGTCGATTCAGCCCGGATAGCGCAAGAACAAGCTGCCAAACTCGAAGTAACTCTGTGCGAACTCCAGCAAGCTCAAACTCAGCTCGTGCAGGCAGAAAAAATGTCGAGTCTCGGTCAGATGGTAGCAGGAATTGCCCACGAAATCAATAACCCGGTCAGCTTTATTTTCGGCAATCTTACCTACACAGAAGAATACACCAGAACCCTGATGAAACTGCTGCAAATGTATCGAGATGAATACCCGGAACCTTCTCCAGCGATTCAGGAGGAAATAGAAGTTTTAGAGCTGGATTTTGTGCTAGACGACTTGCCGAAAATGCTGTCTTCTATGCAGGTGGGAGCAACTCGCATCCGGGATATCGTGAGGAGTTTGCGGAATTTCTCTCGCCTCGATGAATCTGACATGAAAAAGGTTAACATTCACGAAGGCATCGACAGCACATTGATGATTTTAGAACACCGTCTGAAAGTTCAGCCTGAGCGCCCCGCAATTCAACTCGTTAAAGAATACGGACAATTGCCACTGGTGGAGTGCTACGCCGGACTCTTAAATCAGGTGTTTATGAATATTATTGCTAACGCTATTGACGTGTTACAAGAACCGCTCGAAAATCCGGGAATTATCCGCATTCGTACAGAGGTAGAAGGTACTCTCGCTGTGATTAAAATTTTTGATAATGGTGCAGGGATGACCGATCAAGTCAAGCAACGGATATTTGATCCCTTCTATACTACCAAACGTATCGGTTCGGGAACGGGGATGGGTTTAGCGATTTCCCATTCAATTATTGTCGAAAAACATAAAGGTGAAATTAAGTGTTTCTCGGTGGTGGGGAAAGGCACGGAATTTAGAATCGAGATTCCGATTAAAAGAACAGAAAATTAAATTGGTTTGTCGGCAAAAATACGAAGGTACATCAGTTGGAAAAACCGGATTTTTTTTACTAACCTTAAGACTGACGCACCCTACAGGCTACCAACCGAGAAAAGTTATTTGACCAGAAATTTGTCGGGTTGACAATATGCACGAGACAACTAAAATGGATATGATATTAAAAATCTAAAATCTAAAATTTAAAATCTAAAATCTCAAGACTCACCCTACAGGCTACCAACAGAGAAAACTTATTTTACCAGAAATTTGTCGGTGCGTATTGCCCACCCTCCAACTAAAATTGATATGATATTAAAAATCTAAAATCTAAAATCTAAAATGGCATTACCTCCCGGCAGTTTCGGTTTACCCCTAATTGGCGATAGCCTCAACTTTTTGCGAGATTCCCAATTTGCCAAAAAACGCCACCAGCAGTACGGGCCCATTTTCAAAACCAGCCTTTTCGGACAGCCTACCGTGTTTATGCGTGGCCAAGAGGCTAGTTTGTTTGTTTTAAGCAATGACAACCGATATTTTGTTGTGACTTGGCCTGCCAGCACGAGAGCGCTTTTAGGGTCGCTTTCCTTGGCACTGCAAACGGGTGCTAACCACCAAAATCGGCGCAAGTTGCTGTACCAAGCGTTTCAGCCGCGAGCGCTGGCGGGCTACATCGGCGGGATGGAAGATATCACTCAGCGCTATTTGGAAAAATGGGCTAAAATGGAAACCATAACTTGGTATCCCGAACTGAGAAATTATACTTTTGATGTGGCGGGTAAGTTGTTAGTAGGGATTGAAAATGGTTCGGAAACGGCGCTGGGACATTATTTTGAAACTTGGTGCAATGGTTTATTTTCAATTCCTTTAGATGTGCCGTGGAGTCAGTTTGGTAAAGCTAAAAAGTGCCGAAAGCTGCTGTTGGCAGAACTTGAAAAGATTATTCGCGATCGCCAGCAAGGAACCCCTAGTGGCAATGATGCTTTGAGTTTGCTGATTTCGGCTCGCGATGACGAGGGAAATAGTTTGAGTTTGGATGAGTTAAAAGATCAAGTGCTGTTGCTGCTGTTTGCGGGACACGAAACTTTAACTTCGGCGATCGCCTCTTTTTGCCTTCTCCTAGCTCAACATCCCGATGTGATGGCAAAAGTCCGCACCGAACAGCAGCAGTTCCCCGCTACGGAACCCCTAACATTGGAGCAACTCAAACAAATGACCTATTTAGAACAGGTGCTGCAAGAAGTGCTGCGTTTAGTTCCACCGGTGGGAGGTATTTTTCGGACAGTCATTAATGCTTGTGAGTTCGGCGGCTATGAAATTCCCAAGGGCTGGACTGTGCTTTCTCAGATAAATCAAACCCATCAGGATAGTCAACTTTATCCTGAACCCGATCGCTTCGATCCCGATCGATTTAACTCCGAGCGATCGGCTAAACCGTTCAGTTACGTGCCATTTGGTGGAGGTTTGCGAGAATGTTTGGGCAAAGAATTTGCCAGGTTAGAAATGAAGTTGTTTGCGGCAAAGATTGTTCGGGAGTTTGAATGGGAGCTTTTACCGGATCAGGATTTGAATTTAATCCGAGTACCGACTCCCCATCCCCGCGATGGTTTGCGAGTAAAATTTCGGCGGAACTATTCTTAAGAACAGGCAAGATGCCTGTTCCACAAGAGATGAATTTTATTGTGGGGAGTAAGGGTTGGGCACGCGAGCCCGCCCTGAAAGCCTGATTGATAATGGTGCAAGATCTCAGCCTCAATCAACATCCAATTGCATCGGCCCCAAATACTTAGTTAAATAAGGAGAAAAAACCTCATAAATCAGAGTCAATGGCTTCCCGTGATGCCAAAACAAATAGTGTCGCCCCCAAAAAGGCCCCGACTCTTCAAACGCTGATTCCAAAGCAGCCGAATTACCGCAATAAATGCCCTGCACATCGCGATACAATTCTGTCCGCAGTCTCGCTAAACTAGCCCAAATTGGCAAAGATTTATTTTGTAAATATTCGTCTACGTGGCTCGCTTCCCACCAAGAAGTTGCATAGGCTAAGCGCTGTCCCGAAGCAGTCCGCAGCCACACTTGTCGGCGCAGGCGCGGCCCCGGAACCGCGACAATTTGCTGGGGCGCGCCGTCTGCGTCTTCACCCACTAAAGACATATCGATCACATCTACTTCTGTTGGTTCCCCTGTCAGCAGTTGCAGGTGACGGGTGGGGGAACCGTCGCCCAAGAGCAGTATTTGCCACGCCGGTGCGAGCTTGGTGTGGGGCAAACCCTTCTGTACTGCGTCTTCGGCTCCTTGCCACAGGGGGTTGAGAGCGTGCCAGGTGCGGCTGTTTTTGGGGGTGAATGTTGCAGTCAAGGGTCTTTACAAAACTTAATTTTTTGTTTATTATAACGCTTCTGCAATTATCCACTCAAAAATTAAAAATTGATCGCCCAATGACGATCGCCCATAGGATGCCCGGTTAAATAGTTATAATACTTCTGTTCGGGATTTTTATTCTTCCTTCTTCCTTCTTCCTTCTTCCTGACATCCGTTACATCCGTTACATCCGTTACATCCGTTACATAATCCGTTGCCGAACTTCCTTCCACTATATGTTACGAATAACCGAAATAAAACTCCCCCTCGATCATCCTCAAGATGCGATCGCCAGCGCCATTCTCAAAAAGCTGCAAATTCCCCCCGAAGAATTGCTCAGCTATTCCATCTTCAAGCGCAGCTACGATGCTCGTAAAAAAGCAGAAATCCTCCTTGTCTATATTGTGGATGTAGAAACGACACAGGAAAAGCAACTTTTGGCGCGCTTCAAAAAAGATCCTCATGTAATGGTGACACCAGACACGAGTTATCGCTATGTAGCCAAAGCCCCCAGCAATTTGACGATTCGCCCCATTGTGATTGGTACAGGGCCGTGCGGGATGTTTGCAGGTCTGATGCTGGCAAAAATGGGGTTTCGCCCCATCCTTTTAGAACGCGGAAAAGCAGTGCGCGATCGCACGGCTGACACCTTTGGATTTTGGAAGAAAAAAACAGAATTCAACCCAGAATCTAACGCCCAGTTTGGCGAAGGTGGTGCGGGTACTTTTTCCGATGGCAAGCTCTACAGCCAAGTTAAAGATCCTCAGCATTATGGACGCAAGGTGTTGACGGAACTTGTGAATGCAGGAGCTTCACCGGAAATTTTATATATTAATAAACCGCATATTGGCACGTTCAAACTGGTGGGAATTGTCCAAAGTCTTCGCGCCCAAATAGAAGCATTAGGCGGAGAAATTCGGTTTCAAAGTCGTGTAGAAGATATCCACATCGAAAATGGAAAAGTGCAGGGACTTACCCTCGCCAGCGGAGAATATATTGCTAGTAATTATATAGTTCTGGCGGTGGGACACAGCGCCCGCGATACTTTTGAAATGTTGTTTTCGCGCGGGGTTTACATCGAGGCTAAACCTTTTTCTATTGGTTTTCGGGTGGAACATCCCCAAACTATCATCGATCGCTGTCGTTTTGGCGATCGCGCGGGCCATAAGCTTTTGGGTGCCGCCGATTACAAACTGGTTCACCATTGCCAAAACAATCGTTCTGTGTATAGTTTCTGTATGTGTCCCGGTGGTTTGGTAGTGGCGGCTGCGTCAGAACCGGGGCGACTTGTCACTAATGGGATGAGTCAATATTCTCGCAATGAACGCAATGCTAACAGCGGGATTGTGGTGGGTATCACGCCGGAGGATTATCCCGGTCATCCCTTAGCAGGAATTGAGTTTCAACGTCGCCTAGAAGAACGGGCATTTGAGTTAGGAGGTGGCACTTACAACGCCCCTGGGCAGCTTGTGGGGGATTTTTTGGCGAATCGTCCTTCCACGGCGCTAGGCAGTGTGCAGCCGTCTTATACGCCGGGAGTTGTGATGACTGATTTGAGCGAAAGTTTGCCAGATTATGCGATCGCAGCTATCCGCGAAGCACTTCCGGCTTTTGACAAACAGATTAAAGGATTTGCGATGGATGATGCGGTTTTGACTGGGGTGGAAACGCGCACTTCTTCACCAATTCGGATTAAACGCAAGGAAGATTATCAGAGTTTGAATACAGAAGGTCTTTATCCTGCTGGGGAAGGTGCAGGATATGCGGGTGGAATCCTGTCGGCTGGGATTGATGGGATTAAGGTGGCGGAGGCGGTTGCTTTGAGTATTTTGCAATCTTCAAACCACAAAATTTGAGGCTGGATTTGAGGATTTTTAGATGATTTGAAGATTGCCCTCAACCGTCAACTGTCAACCGTCAACTGTCAAGTGTTCAAACAGCAGCTAAACGCGATCGAATTTCCGTATCCGTGTACTCCGGCGTCCAGCCTTCTGTGGTGGTAAAATAGCGCACCGCTTTAATTTTCCGGGCTGCTGTCAAATAAAACCAGTGTTCTGTATTCGCCGGCACGTTGATAAATTCTTCCGGCTGCACTGTGAGTTCGACTTGGCTGCCGTCGGGCCGCACGAAGCCGAAAATGCCCTCGCCTGCTACGATATAGCGGACTTCATCATCGGCGTGGATGTGGCACTTGTTGAATTTGGACAGCATGGTGTCCAGGTTGGGAATGTCTGGGTGCAGTACGATTAAGTCTCGCGACTGATAGCCTGCACTTTCCGATAATTGTTGAAAGTAGCCGTCGAGGGCTTGCAGCACTTGCTCTTTTTGATTGTCGTCAAGAGCATCTTTAGCTAACAAATTTTGAATTTCAGCGCTGTCACCCACGGGCCAGCGGTTGAGTTGAATGTTTAAGGAAGCGAGTTCGCGGGTAATGTCGTTTTGTTGAGTGTAGGTTGTACCGTTTTCGAGTTGCAGGATAGCCATTTTTGCACGTTCCAATTTTTGGGTGAGGCGATACACAGGCACTGTGAAAGATGTTTGTCGATCGCGCCTGTACCAGATTCACAATTTTAACGCTAATTTGAACAGGCTTTCCGCCCTGTTCCACAACAGTTCAATATTTGTCGCGATAACATTGATAAGTCAGGCGCCAGCTAGCACCAGCAGCGATCGGCAATCCTGATATCTTAAATGTAACTTTTGCAACAACTATGCCTACTTATACGGGAATTTCTAGTGAAGCATTTCAGCATCCCCTTGATCGCCAAGCTGAGGAAGCGTTACGCAGTGTGCCTGGATTTGACTTAATTGCCAGCAAATTTGTAGAATTTGTCTACGAACGACCGCAATTCGTTTACCTAATGGGAAATAGCATTCAAGTCGGCCCGCGCCAATATGCCAGCATTTATCATATATTTCGCGAGTGCGTGCAGGCTTTAGATGTTTTTCCAGAACCGGGTTTGTTTGTTTCTCAGAATCCCTCAGTTAACAGCTATGCCCTGGGAAAAAACCAGCCTTATGTAGAATTAAACACTGGTCTTTTAGACTTGTTGGACGAGGCGGAACTGCGGGTAGTCTTGGCTCACGAGTTGGGACACATTAAATGCGGCCATCCAACTTTAAATCAAATGGCGATGTGGGCGATGAGCGTTGCCTCGACAATTGGCGAGATGACTTTCGGTTTGGGAAATATGGTCGGTAGCGGTTTAATTTTCGCTTTTTACGAGTGGCGGCGCAAGGCTGAATTGTCGGCGGATCGGGCGGCTTTGTTGGTGACGGATGATTTGAACACTGTGATGAAGACGATGATGCAACTGGCGGGAGTTAGCAGTAAATATGCTGATCAATGCAGTTTGCAAGAATTTATCCGCCAGTCTGACAACTATCAAGAGCTCGATCGAGACAATCTCAACCAAGTGTATAAATTTTTACTTTACAACGGGGGCCAAGGCGTGATGCTGAGTCACCCTTTCCCCGTGGAAAGGCTGAGGTATTTGCGAGACTGGGCCAGTTCCGAGGAATACCGCCAAATTAAGCTGGGGAACTACAAGCGGGCTGTATCCGAGGGCGCGGTTGATGTCAAGTCGCAAACGCCTAACAGTGAGACGGAGGCTTTGCGCCGTCAGATTGAAGAGTTGCAGCGGGAGATCGAGAGGCAAAAATCAAAGCGAAACTAAGTTTCCTCGTCCCCAGGCTCTGCCTGGGAACCAGCTAAATGTTTGTTGAAGATTTACCGGATTTGAGGGAGGGGGAAACGTAAAAGGAAGGTAAACCAGTGAGAGACTTACTCACAACTGGCCTCCAATCTAAAAACTGTCCCCTCCTTTCGGAAATCTGTTTCTGAGGAGGTGTAGTTTAAATCAAGAGAAGCTTATAAATCAACGGGGCTAAAAAAAATGAATATTGATAACGCAATGAATACTAACCAACCAACTTCTAGTTTTTTCGGCAATGTGGGAAAAGTTGCGATCGCGCTGACTCTTCTAGCTGCCGGTATGGCATTTACAAATCCTGGGAGAGACAAATACCTAACTTATGCTTCCGGGGTGCTACAAACCGAGTTGGAAAGCACTGTGTGTAAAGATTCTCGCGTTCCGAAAGCTTTGAGCGGCATTACAGATACTTTGATCGGCAGTTGCAAGAATTTGCTGACTTCGCAGCGCGACACGATCGAAAGCTTGCTCGACAATACAACGCAGCGTCATAATTTAGGCGTTGCCAGTATTTACACAACTGAATTAGGTAAAAAAAGCTATCAAACGGTTGGAGCTTTTGGTAATTTTGTTACCCTGCCACCTAGTTCTGAAAATGTTCAAAATTAGAGTCAAATTAAGTTCACGTGTTGAAACCGGGTTTTTTAGAAAGCCCGGTTTTTGCTTACGTAATCCTCTCTCAGTAAATCTCAATAAATTCGGAGAGCAATAGCACATATTTTTAATGAGACCCGCTATTAGAGAGAAAATATTAAGTTTTCTTAAAGAAGAAAAGTTATTGTCCCACTTAATATTAACATGAACGCTATAAAGTTTGATGTTTAACAAATAAGCAGATGGTAATGCAATTAAGTAAGGGTGAGAGATTTAATATATCTAAAGAAGCGCCCGGTTTGAAAAAAATGGCGATCGCCCTCGGTTGGCAGGTGACAGAGGCAGGACAAAGCTACGAGATTGATGTCTCTGCCTTTATGCTAGGTGCTGACGGCAAAATCCCTAACGATAAATATTTGATATTTTACAATAATCTGCAATCCGGTGACAGTTCGGTACTGCAAGTGATTCGAGATAAAAACAACAGAAGTCAAGAGAATAAAACGATTTACGGCGTTATTTTAAAAAGAGTTAATCCTGAAATTGAGGAAATAACTTTTGTTGTGACTATTCACGAAGCCGATAAAATTAATGGAAATTTTAGCAATATAAAAAATGCTTTTATCAAAATTAGAAATTTGGATACAGGAAACGAACTTGTTCGTTATGAATTAAAAGAGAATTTTTCGCGAGAGACTGCTGTAGAATTTGGTCGCTTGTATAGAAAGAATGGAGAGTGGAGATTTCAAGCGGTAGGAGCAGGATATCAGGCAGGATTGCAGAGTTTTGTTGACAAGTATTGCACCTAAAGTAGCAGCGTTGAAAAAATCTCGCCTGCAAATTCTGATAGCATCAGTACAACAACTCGCAGCAGGAGAAGAAGTAAAAGGTAAACCCCAGTCACATTAGTCAATATAGCAACCGTCAAGACAGTTAGGACGTTGTTAATGGCTGAAACGATAGATTTTACTGCTTCTTCCCTCTTCCTTCTTCCTTCTTCCTTCTTCCTTCTGCTATAGATGACAAAATCTCCTGGTAAGCATCGATGGTTTGTTGGGCGATCGCCTCCCAGTTATAATGCTTTCTTGCATACTCTTGGCCGTTCAATCCCCGGCGTTGACGTTCCTGTGGATTCAGGAGTGCTGATTTGATTGAATTGGCGATCGCCCCTACTTCCAAAGGCCCCACCCAACCAGCTTCTGCTTGCTGTATGTCTTCCGCAATATGTATGCGATCGGAAATGGCGACAGCTACACCAGCGGCCATCGCTTCTGCTACAGCAATGCCAAAGTTTTCGTAATAAGAAGGCAATACAAATAAGTCGGCTTTTGTCAACAGTTCAAGTTTTAAATCACCGCTCACAAAGCCAGTTATTCTTGTGTATTTTGCTAAGCTTGAATTCTGAATTTGTACTTTAATTTGTGTTTCATAATCAGCATCTTGGGGATTTGAACCAGCTAAAATAAAGTGAAACTCTATGCCCGATGCCAAAATACTTTCTAATGCTGGAATTAACAAATTAAGCCCTTTTTTAGGTTCAATTCGCGACATAAATAAGATGATTGGCACTTCTGATTCCCGCAATCTCTGAGGAAACAAACCTGCTCTCACCCCCAATGGAATCACCAAATCCCGTGGCACAGGCATCTTGCCTGTGCTACCCAAACCAAATCTTTCTGAGATTTTAGCCTCTTCTTTACTTGTGAAATGAATTGCGGCAGCGCCTGCTAAATTAGGGCCTTCTAAAAGCGTGGCATAAATCCGTTTCAAGCGCTTTTTTTTCTGCAAATCAGCGGGATCAAGCATACCGCAGGGACGCATAATATATGGCAACTTGTGATATCTAGCAATTGTGGCGGCAAAGGTAGTTACTGGTGAGAAAAGAGCGTGAATATGAGCCAGGTCAAATTGTCGCGCGTTTTCATTTAACCACTGCAATAACGAGAGTGAAAATTTATATCTGCGCCAGGGATAACAGCGGAAATAAATAATCTGATAACCGTTTTGTTGTATTGGTTGATTTAGAGGAACATCTAAAGGAAGTTGACCGATATCTCCGTTAGAATCTGTGGTGATAATGGTGACATCAATGTTTTTTGCTGCGAGGGCCGCAGAAAGTCCGAGTACCATTTGACTTGGCCCGCCGTATACCAAGGAAATTGAGGGGATAATTTGGAGAATCCGCATCAGGGATAGTTATTTAAATCAACATACCAACATCTCCCCTTACAAATTTAATTATCTGCAAAAGGCTGCCCGTCTAGCTGTTCAGCTTCCTCTCTTTTTGTTGCTGTAATTTGGGTATTGTGAGCCATTGTCTTGGAAAATTCATACATTTCACTGGCTTTTGCTTCCGCAGCTTTCACAATTTCAAGGATTTCCAGGAGTAGGCTTTCATCGGGTAATTGTTTCATGGCAATGCTTCTAATCTCTCAACTACTTTGTCTATCATAATTTTCGATTCAGGAGCCATCTTTAGCAAGGCTGCTAAATAATCTCCGGCTTTTTGAACATCTTCATCGGGCACACCAGCCATCAATACATTGCCCACAATGTGCTCGGCTTGTAAGCGAGTACCTGCTACGTTGAATTGAAAATTGGTGATGGAAGAAAAGTATTGCATCAGTATTTCATTCTGGGGAAAAAGAGACATTGCTCTTCTAAGTGCAAAAAGTCCCTGCGTTGCTTGGCGCTCGCTATCGTCTAGTACCTGGTAGAGCTCGTCAACCAAAGAGCGTATCTCGGAAGGAATAGACATTTACCAAAGTTTTTATTTAACACTTGCATTATAGCTAAAAGTTACAATAATTCTTTGTAGAATTCCAACAACTGCTCAGCTAAAGCTTTATTGGTATAATTGCTCATCGCTCTATGATAACCCCGATCGCCCAAATCAGCCGCCAACTCGCGCCGCTCCATCAATTGCTGCAAACACTCTCGCAAAACCCCTGCATTTCCTTCTGGGAATAATAACCCCGCATCGCCGATAACGTGGGGAATTTCCCCGCAGTCGGAACCAATCACCGGAATGTGACAGGCCATCGCTTCAATTAAAACGTGACCAAATTGTTCTTTCCAGCCCACGGTGGTCAAAGTTTTGAATTTATAGCTAGTTTGCGAAGGCAATACCAAACAGTTCATTAAGTTAATGTAAGGGGGAATTTCTTCGTGGGAAACGCTTTCAACCCAGATTATTCGGTCGCTGATTCCCCATTCTCTACATTTTTCGGCGAGGTGCGCTCGCAATTTTCCTTGTCCTACTAACAGCCACTTCCAAGAGATTTTTTTTAACCCTGCCAAGGCTTCAGCTAAAGTCAACAATCCTTTTTCTTCGACAAATCGCCCTACAAATCCTACCACAAAATCGGTCGGTTTAATTCCTAACCTGCGCGATAAATCAGCGTCTTTACCAGTGCGGCGAAACAAAGTTTCATCTACTCCGAGTTGTGGCATTACTTTTACCGCACCTTGATAGCCGCGCTGCCGCAAAATTTTAGCTCCATCTAAGTTGCCTGCAATAATTCCGTCGGTGTGCTGAAGATTGTAATTTTCTAAGACTGAAATGGGCCAATTCAATTGATAAGGCAGATTCCACCAAGTAAATAATATATTTTTTGCTTGCAGTTTTAGGAGTTTATTGAGTAAGATTAACTGAGCGCAAGCGAGAGATTTTGAACCTTGTTCAACTTGAATTATCTGCGGCTTAATTTTTTGCAAAAGTTCAATTAAATCTCTACCAAAAGTTAGCAATCCTTGATTGTTTTGACTAAAGTTGGAGACGGGGACTACTTTAAATGAGCCTTTTTGATAAAATTGCGTTTCTATAATTTTATTTTGTACGCCTCCAGGCTTCCAACGCTGCGGCACTACAACTGTTACTTCAATATCGGGTTCTAGGTTGGCTAATATCTTGAATTTTTCCCGATTAATGTCCACAATATAGGTGTGACTAGCCACGAGAATTCTCATTTATTGGGAAGGGCGAATGGGAATAGGTAATTATTGAGCGTTAATCTTGTCTTGATGGCTATAACTTTGTCCATCATTCCACAGAGATTGAATTAGTGTATTGATAGCACTGAGAAAACCCAGGATATAAAAAGCAAATCTAGTTATAATTTTAATGGGCGAGTGGCTTTTATAACAAGGTGGATTTCCCAAAACGTGGCAGTCAAATAGTTTGGCAAAAAATCGCAGGCATTGAAAAGCTGTTAAATTTTTCAATCCCATGAGGAAATGGTTGTGATAAAATGTTACTTGATATTCGATCGATCGCGTACTGACATCGTGACATCCGCCGCTCTCTTCCCCCAAGTGAACTAAAGACGCATTGGGATCGTACCAAATTTTCATGCCAGTCGATCGCAATCTCAAACAAAAATCCGACTCCTCCCGCACCGCACTCCCTGCAAACCGCTCATCAAACCTCAGCCCCCATTCGGCAAAAACCTGCCTGCGAAATGACATATTGCAGCCTCTAGCCGAGAGCACCTGCTGCGGTTTTACTGTATGCACCAAATCGATAAAATACCAGGCAATGCCCGCATCCATCGCTTCTGAGGGCAAATATTCGATCGCCAAATCGCCTCCAGAATTATCCAGTTTCATTCTGTCAAAAACCCTGCCCGCCACACATCCCACATCGGGTTTTTCTAAATAGTTGTCAGCGTGAGCTGCCAAAAAACCATCTGGCAATTGTACATCATCATCAATAAATAAAATAATCTCTCCAACTGCGCGCCGGACTGCATAATTTCGAGCAGCAGGCAAACTCGCCCAATCTACTCTAAACCAGCGAATTTGGCCAGCATTTGCCAATTGCTCTAAATAAACTTGAGTTTCCGATTCGTGGCTGCGAGTTTGATCAATTACCAGCACTTCAAAATTCGGGTAATTTTGCCGAATCGCATCAGCCAATGTCTCTCGCAGAGGTTGTTCACGGTTGTAGGTAGGTATCACAACAGAAATCATCATTTGCAGTTGCCACTTTGCTTATTTCTCTACACGCCAAAGCCAGCCATCGCCTGGTTTGTAAATTAATGTAATTTTATATTTTTGCACTTTTTCTAGTTCAAATTTTAATGCTTCTGTAGCTCGGTAGAGAAATACATCGCTAAAACCATCAGGAATTTTGACTTGTTCGGGTTTAACTGCCAGCAAAAGCTGTACTTGTGGCTTCAGCATATAGCTGACAGACAGTATTTTTCCTGTGATGTTGTTGCCTCCGTGAGTGATTACTAAAGGTTTTTTCGCTTGATTTACAATCGCCGCTACTTGCGGATTGTATTTAGTGCTAGAAGGATATTTGTTCCACCACAGTTGGGACTGTGAGCTGACGGCACAAGAAACTATTCCACTCGATATTAGCGCTATTAAACCGAACTGCCATAGCTTTTGTTGGCGGGGATTGGTAGCGACTTTAATTTTAGCGGTGAATAGGTAGGCAACAGCTATCTGGATTGCTAAAATATAGGGAACCAGATAGCGATCGGCAACGCCTCGCACTGCTATCAATACTATCGCTGTAATTCCGATCGCTGTCAAGACAAACAGCCAAACTCGTTTAGGACTTGAGCGGCAGAGCGAGTATATTGAATGTGCGATCGCTAACAGCAATACGGCTACTACAATCACTCGGATTAAATCTGTAGTCATATTTATAGAACCAGATTTGATGATTCCGCCTTCCCAATGCGTGTCGATAAACATTCGGCAGGTGATGAGAATTAAAGGTTGAAGTGAAGATATCAAAGGCATGAAAAAGCGGGGAAAGCCTACTGTTGACTTAATTTCTTCCGAATTATCAAGTAATACCCAAATCCAAGGAGCAAAAAGAATTATTGCTATCGCTGAAGCTAGTAAATAAGCAATTAATGTTTTGCTAAAACGCCAATTCTCCTTAATAATTACATAGATGCCGTGGGCGAATACTACTAAAAAAAATAATAAACTAGAATAGAGTCCTAAAGTCAGGGCGATCGCATAAATAGACCAAACAGCCTTGCTCAATTTAGATGTGATCGGAGAATTTTGTAGGGTGATAGCCCGCAGCAGAATTGCATTCGACAGCAAAACCAGGACTGCAAACATCATGTAGGGTCTTGCCTCTTGCGCGTACAAGACGTGAAAGGGGGAAACAGCAACGATTGTAACAGCCACCCATCCCACAGACGCAGAGCGAAATAATTCCCAGCACAGCCAATAAATGCTGGGAAAAACTAACAAACTAATCAAAGCTGAAAGACTTCTGACAGTCGCCACTTGCGGGTCGAACAACTGCACCCAAAACCTGGCTAAAATAAAATACAGTGGCGACAGTTGAGGTTCTTCTGTAGCTAAACCTTTAACAGTATCCAACCAAGTTTTTTCGGGATTTATCTGCTGGTATTTCCGCTGCAAATCTCCGACGCTAATTGTTTTGCCTTGAAAATCTTGCTGCACCATTTCCGTCCAAGTGTAGCCAGAAATTCGCAGCGAGGTGATAGATTCGTCGAACGAGTAGACTTTGCGATCCAGATTAGTAAAGCGAAACCATATCCCCGTTATTAATATGACGACAATTAAAAATTTTAACGAAACTCGATGCAGCCGCCCATTTTGAATTGATTTGGTGTTCATACAATCAGAAATGGGGAAATGAAGAAAGAAGGATTTAGTTATTTAGGAAAGAGGGAATAAAGAATGAGAAATTAGTTTCAATAGCGCCTATATTTATCTAGAGGCTTCTTCCTTCTTCCTGACATCCGTTACATCCGTTACATCCGTTACATCCGTCGAGCGAATCCGTTGCCGAACTTCCTTCTTCCTTCAGATTAATTCCCCATTTCCATCAGATAGCTATGTGTTGCTGAACGGCTAAAACTAAATTTTCAGTCCAGAAATTAGCCAATTCGGCACTGGCAGCTTCCACCATAACTCGAATTAGCGGTTCAGTGCCAGAAGCGCGCACCAAAACCCGTCCCTGTTCTCCCATTGCTGTTGTAGCACGATCGATCGCACTTTGCATTGCCTCGCACTCCTGCCATTTCAGGCGTTTTTCGCGATCCTCAACCCGAATATTTCGCAGCAACTGCGGATAAGTTTGGAAACTGCCACTTACCAATTGTGCTAAAGATTGCCCGGACTGGCGCACCAGCGAAGCCAAATGCAAAGCTGTCAGCAAACCGTCGCCGCTGACACCGTAATGCGGACAAAGAATGTGTCCCGACTGTTCGCCGCCCAACATCGCACCAGTGCGCTGCATTTCAGCGTGAACGTACTGATCTCCGACGTTGGTTCTAGTTAGTTTGCCGCCCAATTCTTCCCAAGCTCGCTCGAAGCCGAGGTTAGCCATTACAGTAGAAATAATTAAATTGGATGGTAACTGTTCGGAGTCGCGCAACTGCCGGCCCCACAGATAAAGAATGTAATCGCCGTCAATCGTTCGACCTTGGTTGTCAACACACAAAACTCGATCGGCATCGCCGTCAAAAGCAAAACCCAAATCGGCATTGTGTTCCAAAACAGCCGCTTGCAAACTGTCAAGATGAGTAGAACCGCAGTTAACATTAATACGAGATCCATCAGGAGAGTCGTGCAAACAGATCACATCCGCCCCCATTTGCGCGAACACCGCCGGCGCCAAACCCGCGGCCGCCCCCCAAGCCAAATCCAAAACTATCCGCATTCCCTCCAAATTCATCTGTTGCAGCGAATCACAGAGCGAAGTGGCATAATCTTTAACCAACTCAGAGCGATGGTAGTGGTGTCCCCAAGCCAAGCTAGCCACCGGAACCTTTGCCCCTCGGATTCCCGCTTCGATTTGTTCCTGCAACTGCTGCGACAGCTTCGAGCCGTTTGAGTCGAAAAACTTAATGCCGTTGTCTTCTGGGGGATTGTGAGAAGCCGAAATCATCACTCCGCCGACCGACTCCGAAACGCTTGCCAGATAAGCAACGCAGGGAGTGGGACACAATCCCAAATTCCACACTTCCAAACCGGCGGCCGTCAAACCCGCTGACAGTGCCATTGCCAGCATATCGCTGGAATTCCTGCTGTCTTGCCCCAAAATCACAGGCCCCTGGTTGGAGGTATTTTGGCGTAGAACTTGTCCAGCCCAGAAGCCGACTTGCAGGGCTAGGGGTGCATTCAGCAATTCTCCAACTTTCCCGCGAATGCCGTCTGTGCCGAAGAGTTTGGTATTGGGCAGGGGGAGGCTATCTCCCAGCAGAATCGTATCGCGTTTGACTGGCTGTACCGAGTTAGCAGCCGGAAACTCGCTGCCACGAGGGCGCGAAGGTGTCTGAACCATATTCACTCCTTTAGGAATATTCACACTCACACTTTGGGTTCATGTTACAACTGAAAGTCTTTATTTTCAGCGTAAACTCCATTTATTTCGTCAATTGCTTAAGCAACTTGCTTTGACAACCTACGCACAAAGCTTAACTTCATCGGAAAAATTTGTATTGTACCCAAGGGAAAAACTTTTAGTCCCGGGCGCGCCAACGCCATAAAACCCGGTTTCTTTCTGCGTCGAGGAATGATGCTGCTGCTGTTTGAGCCTGTCAGGCACTGCGTGTGTAGAAGGTTAATGCTGTATTGCCGTATACTTTCTGGCGGCAAATTTCTAGGCCGGAAATCGCTTGTGCCGATCGCTCCGGGCTGTGTTCGATCGCGATTTCGCCGAGGAGTGCTAGCATTTCTTGGCTGGCGATCGTGTTTAACACAGGTTCGTACAAGTCGCTGGCGTAGGGCGGATCGAAGTAAATGCGATCGAACTGCTGCCCCGCTAGTGCCGCCAATTTCGCCGTCGCGTTTCCCCGCAGTATTTGGAATGTTTGGGACGAGTCTGCTACTTGCTCCCAGTTTTCGCGGATAATCGCACAAGCTTTCGCCGACTGTTCGATGCCAGTGACACTCGCGGCTTGCCGACACAAAGCTTCTGCACCCATCGAACCGCTGCCGGTACAAATGTCAAGCCATCTGCAATCTGCGATCGTCCCTTGCCAAATATTAAATAAAGCTTCTCTGACTCGCGAAGGTGTAGGGCGAGTTGCGAGTCCCGGCAGGGTTTTTATTTGGCGGTTGCCAGAGATTCTCAGACTCATATAATTTTAGATTTTAGATTTTAGATTTTAGATTGGGGATGACTGAATGAATATAAATTTGGTGCATACTTACAGTTGCATTCTTTATTGAAACTGGTATCATATAAAACTATAAACACCCGGTTTATACTACAAACCGGGTTTTGCACAAATCGCCTAAGCAGGTACTTTTTCCCTCACCAGACTGACAAAATTTGACAGCATTTGCAATCCCGTACTCGAAGACTTTTCCGGGTGAAATTGCACGGCCATCAGATTGTCTTTAGCTATAGCCGCCGTCACGTTTTGACTACCGTGAGTCACAATTGCCGATCGCACTTCCCAATCAACTGGATCGACATAATAAGAATGCACGAAATAAACCCAAGGATCGGACGGTAAATTTTGCCACAGCGGCAAATCCGGCTGAGGAAATTGCAATTGATTCCATCCCATGTGCGGAATTGTCAAACCCGGTTCCGACCGAAATCGGCGCACTTTTCCGGCAATAACGCCCAATCCCGGTTCTACGCCTTCTTCGGAACTTTCAAACAGAATTTGCAAACCCAAACAAATGCCTAAAAAAGGTTTTCCCGATGCGATCGCCCTTTTTATCGGTTCTATCAAATTGCGCGATCGTAAATTCTGCATTGCCGGGTCAAACGAACCCACTCCCGGCAAAACCACCGCATCAGCCTGCTCGATTATAGCAGGAGAATCTGTAATTTGTGGCACTGCACCCACATTTTCCAAGCCTTTACAGACTGAGTGCAGATTGCCCATGTCATAGTCTACTACTGCAATGACAGACATTGACTTACTTGCCTTATATTATCAATATCAGTATTATTGCACAAATATGACGGCGAAAATCCTGCTAACCTCATTTGATACTTGGCTTCCCCATCAGAAATCCAACTCTTCGGACGACTTATTAGCTAAGATTTCCCAAATCAAATCTTTGCCTGATTCCCTGACTTTTTTGAGGAAACTGCCAGTAGATTTTCAGCTAGCACCTAATTTAGCGATCGCCAAAATCAACCAACTCCAACCCGACACTATTATCTGCTGCGGCATGGCCGAAAGCAGGCAAAAATTAACTATAGAATCTTGCGCTTGCTGCGATCGCGACATTCGGCAAACATCAGTTAATCTCGAACCGCTAGTCGCTGATTTAGCTGCAACAGAAATCAGTCACGAAGCCGGAAAATTTGTATGCGAAGCCCTCTATTATGCAGTTTTAAAACACCTTGCAGATTCTCAACTTAGCACCAAATGTATTTTCGTACACGTACCAATTTTGACAGAAGAAAATGCCGACCAAATTGTCGCCGATTTTTTATTAATTTTAACTCGCCTCCCTTAACAACCGACAACTAACAACTGACAACTGACAACTGACAACTGCCAGTTGCCAACTGCCAAGTCTTTAGCCGCCGTAATTCCAACCGGTGCTTTCTAGCAGCAACGGATTGCCTTCTCGGTGGACGCCGGCTGCCAAAACTTCTCCCACATAAACTGTGTGGTCTCCGTGTTCCACAGAACCGACAACTTTGCACTCGATGTAACCTAGAGAATCCGAGATAATCGGACAACCAGTTTCCGCGCCCGGATAAAATTCTACATCTTCAAATTTATTGCCAACGCGGCGCTGCTGCTTGAAGAATTTCTGGGCTAACTCTTTTTGCCCTGCTTCTAGGAAACTCAAAGCAAAGACACCGCTGGCTTTGATCATGCCGTGGGATTTGGAGTCTTGCTTAACGCAGTTGACAACTAAGGGAGGGGTAAAGGAAGATTGCATCACCCAGCTAGCGGTGAAACCGTTGACTTCCTCCCCGTCTTTGACACCGCAGATGTACAATCCGTGAGGGATTTTCCGCAAGATGGTCTTTTTAGCTTGTTCGTCTAGCACGGGCTTACCTGTTCGATCGATAATTCTACACCGCCCAGTTTACCAATATCGGGATCGCAAACCCACCTGTCTTAAGGGCTATTCGCTAATATTGCCTTTTTAGATCCCAAACTTGACACCAGTTTTAAGTCAAAATTAACAACTCACAACTATGATGAAACTCCATACTTTTTAAACCAATCTTGCATCCGTTTCCAACCATCCTCAGCTTCTTTTTTCCGGTAACTGGGGCGATAGTCGGCGTTAAAAGCGTGCGGCGCATCTGGATAAAGCACAATTTCCGAACCGCTGCTACCAGTTTTGAGAACTTCCCGCATTTTCTCGACTGTATCGTTGGGAATTGACTCGTCTTTGCCACCGTAAAGCCCCAATACAGGCACTTTCAAAGTTGCTGCAATGTCGATCGGCTGTTTGGGGGTTAAATCCGTAGAATTGCCAACCACACGCCCGTACCAAGCTACTCCCGCTGTGACTTTAGGGTTGTGGGAAGAGTACAGCCAAACAATTCTGCCACCCCAGCAAAATCCTGTAATTCCTAACTTATTAGTATTGCCTTTTCCTGACTTTTGTGCCCACTCTACGGTTGCATCTAAATCGGACATAACTTGAGCGTCAGGAACTTTCGAGACAACTTTACTAATAATTTCGGGAATCTCGGTGAGTTTAGAAACATCACCTTGACGGGAAAACATTTCTGGGGCGATCGCTAAATAACCTAATTTTGCCAAACGGCGGCAAATATCTTGAAGGTGGGCGTGAACTCCGAAGATTTCTTGAATTACTAAAATTACTGGAAAATTGCTGCCGCTGGCTGGCATGGCTCTGTATGCTGGAATTGAGCCGTCTTTTACAGGAATTTTTACCTCACCTGCAACTAAACCAGCAGCATCAGTATTGATAACGGCAGCCGCAATAGGATGAACTGCTAAGGTAAATCCGGCGCTTAATGCGGTGACAATGATAAATTGTCTGCGAGTTAAATCTTTCATCGGTAATGGGGAATGGGGAATGGGGAATGGGGAATGGGGAATGGGGAATTGGCCAAACAGGGCATTGGCCAAACAGGGCATTGGCCAAACAGGGCATTGCAACTGCCAACTGCCAACTGCCAACTGCCAACTGCCAACTGACTAATGACGGAAAAGCCGATCGTGCTCTGGATGGTACAAGCGCGATCGTCCTGCTGCTGATTTTCCCAACGCCGGACTAATCACATACATTGTCGTTCTGATCAAATTATTTTCGCGCGTAGCAACGGCCATTTGGTCAAGGGGAACTAGCACAATTTTTTCATCCGGCCAGCCCAACCGATAACAAATCGCTACAGGCAAATCCGATGGGTAATGTTCCATCAATTTAGCTTGAGCTTTTTCCACATGGCGGGCACTCAAATACAGGCACAAACTCGCTTGATGAGCCGCTAAACACGCCAATTCTTCGCGTTCCGGTACTTCGGTTCTGCCGCTAATTCGCGTCAAAATAATTGTCTGCACAACTCCCGGAACTGTCAACTCAATTTTAAGTTTAGCCGCGGCAAGTTGGAAAGCGCTAATTCCCGGAATTACCTCAAAAGCAATTCCCTCGGAAGCCAAAGCTTGCATTTGTTCCCCGACAGCACCGTAGAGACAGGGATCGCCGGAATGGAGGCGGACGACGCTTTTTCCGGCCTGCACTCGTTCCACCATCAAAGGTACAATCTCTTCGAGGGTCTTATCCGCAGTTTGAATAACTTCAGCATCTGCGCGCACCCCCTGCAAAATTTGCTCTGGGACTAGCGAGTCAGCAAATAATATGACATCGGCCGCAGCCAGTAATTTTTGAGCCTTAACAGTCAACAAATCCGGGTCTCCCGGGCCTGCACCTACAATGTATACCCCTGGAATTAGGGATTCAATCTCTGTCAAACTCATGGCTGCTAAAAAATTTGCTAAATTTACGAACGCTTCCGGATGTACCTATTTTGGTTGGAAGTAAGAGATGGTAGATGCACCCTGGTTTTGAACCCTAGAGACTAACCTCTCTGGGGTTTTTTATTGATCCTCTGGGGATTTCTGAGTGATCTTTCCCCGATCGCTATTGGGGGAGACAACATCGGGTAAAGGTCGATCGAGCAAATAAAGCCAAGCTAACCCGCCCAACCCTAAAACAATCCCAGTCAAGCTTACCATCTGTGCCGTCCGCAGCGGCCCGAACATCAAACTATCAGTCCGCAACCCTTCAATCCAGACTCGACCGGAACTGTAAGCTGCGATATAAACCAAAAATAAAGCACCAATTTTCAAGCGAATTTTACCCTGCAAATCTCGGAAAAACAAAGTCAGAAGCAACCCAAATACTGTCAAATTCCACAGAGATTCGTAGAGAAATGTGGGGTGGAAGTATTCAAAATTAGCGTAGGCGGGCGGGCGGCTGCTGGGGGGAATATAAAGTTTCCAGGGCAAATCCGTAGGACTGCCAAAAGCTTCCGAGTTAAAGAAATTTCCCCAACGTCCGATCGCCTGACCGAGAATTGCCGAAGGTGCGATTAAATCTGCCAATTGCCAAAAAGAAACTCGCTGGATTTTCGCAAAAATTAAAGCTGCGATCATTCCACCCAAAATCGCCCCGTGAATGGCAATTCCGCCTTTCCAAATTGCAATAATATCTTCAGGCCTCTGGGCGTATTGCTGCCACTCAAAAGCCACGTAATAAATTCGAGCACAGGGAATAGCACCGATAACCAGCCAAATTGCCAAATCACCCAATAATTCCGGGTTGACGCGGCGCTTTTCGGCCAAGTATTGGGACAGACTGACCCCAATCAAGACGGCAGAAGCTATTAACAGCCCGTACCAGCGAATGGCTACGGGGCCAAGTTGAAAGATAATTGGGCCCGGCGATGTAAATTGAAACGCTAAGGGCAACGCAAGAATATTTAGCACCATAAAAGTTGCATTAATTGTGATGGAAAGCTGTCAAATTTGCATACCCTTTAACAAACTCCAGAGTTTATTTTAGGGGGCTGTGGTCATTTACACGCAATATTTGGGGAATTGTACCAAAAATTAACTGGATTCTTGATTGTGCAGATTTCTGTCTGGAGTTTTCTTTGTGAGTCCACAATAAGAGCCCCCCTAACCCCCTTTTTTAAGGGGGGAACCGGATTATTCTCAAAGTTCGCCTGATTAAGGGGGATTTAGGGGGATCGAGACTTCTCCTTTTTGACGATTAACTGCCACTTGGGTCGAGAAGTTTTAATATAGAAGGTGGCTTTAAATTTTCTGATGACCTATGTCTCCTACTTCCGTTTCTCAAGTGTACTCTTCTGGTAATTCCAAGGGTGCGAATCAGTCTCGCAAGACTGCTGCTTTGGCTGTTGAGTCGCATAAAATTCCGCCTCTGTTGGGGGCGAGTTTGGCTGAGTTAACGGAGTGGGTGCAGCAAAACGGGCAACCTGCTTATCGCGGAAAGCAGTTGTACCAATGGATTTACGAGAGAGGTGCGCGATCGATCTCTGACATTTCTGTATTCTCGAAACAGTGGCGCGAGACTGTTGCTAAAATCCCGATCGGGCGATCGACTATTCACTATCGATCGGTCGCACCAGACGCCACGGTAAAGTATCTCTTAAAATTGGCAGACGGTCAAATCATTGAAACAGTCGGCATTCCCACCGATAAACGGCTGACTGTGTGCGTCTCAGCCCAAGTTGGCTGCGCGATGGGCTGCGACTTTTGCGCTACCGGAAAAGGTGGTTTCAAGCGCAATTTAGAAGTAAACGAAATCGTCGATCAAGTCTTGACAGTACAGCAAGATTTCGGCCGCCGAGTCAGCCACATCGTATTTATGGGAATGGGCGAACCCCTACTGAATTTCGATAATGTTGTAGCTGCTGTCAAGTGTTTGAATCAAGACGTAGGAATTGGACAGCGAAATATCACCATTTCCACAGTAGGAATTCGCAATCGCATCAGCCAACTAGCTGAACATCAACTGCAAGTTACCCTCGCCGTCAGCCTCCACGCTTCCAATCAAAGATTGCGGGAAGAGTTAATTCCTAGCGCCCGCCCTTATCCTTTGGGTGAGTTAATCGCAGAATGCCGGGAATATGTGCGATCGACGGGGCGCAGATTAAGTTTTGAATACGTACTTTTAGCAGGTGTGAATGACTTACCAGAACACGCATCCGAGTTAGCTAGTCAGTTGCGCGGCTTTCAGTGTCACGTCAATTTGATTCCTTACAATCCGATTC
The DNA here is from genome assembly GCF_036701585.1 of Microcoleus sp. POL10_C6. NCBI lineage: Bacteria > Bacillati > Cyanobacteriota > Cyanophyceae > Oscillatoriales > Microcoleaceae > Microcoleus > Microcoleus sp. POL10_C6. Next base: position 30,337 of record NZ_JAUBRB010000006.1, read on the forward strand.
AGGAAGCTGAATATAAGCGACCGACTCCCAATCGAATTAACAGTTTCGTTGCGACTTTGAAGGAAAAGAAAATTGCAGTTAGCGTGCGGTATTCTCGCGGCTTAGAAGCAGATGCCGCCTGCGGACAATTGCGGGCTTCCGAGGTTGAAAATTGAATTTTTAATCCCTAAAAATTGTCGTAGGGTGCGTTAGGCTTGAGATGTTGCACCATTCTCAATTAGCCTTTTGCGGGCGGGCAGGATGCCCAACCCCTACTCCCCACAAGAAGAAAACTCCATCTTTGTGGAACAGGCATCTTGCCTGTTCTTAAGAATGGTGCAAGATGTGAGTTAGACCGCGTTATTTTATCAATCATGGATCAACTACATTGTGACGCACCCTACTAACTCTTTACAAGCGTTTAACAAGTATCCACCGCAACTCTAACGGCGGTGTTTGTTGCACAGAAAATAAATCGCGCCCGCTAGCCCAACTGACAAACCAAGGTGTCGGCGGCCACGCAGAGTCAGGCAAATGTTTCTGTTCGTATTCAATCACAGATTCATCAGAAATAATTTCTAACGGCAAACCCTCTATTGCTGCTTGCAATTCTTGTCTGGTAATCAGATAAGACCAACACAATTCAGACATTTGTTTTGCCATCTCGTCGGGTTCGTAACCCTCTACAGCTAAGAAAGCACTGAATAATATAAACCCGCCACTTAAAACGGCATCGGACATTTTGCCCAGGAACAAACGAATTTGTTCGGGGTAGCGGAAATGAGAGAGAACTTCGGTAGCAATGGCTAATTTGTACCGATAAGTTTTCATCCTCAATAATGGATCTAAAACGTCGCCTTGGGTGACATTTATCGGTAAGTCTTCGGCGGTTGCGGCGGATGATAGCTTCTCGGCAAATATCGGTGTTAGTTCGATCGCATCCACGGAATGACCTAACCTTGCTAAAGGCAGACTATTGCGCCCTGGGCCCGCACCAACATCTAAAATAGGTGCTTTTCCCGGTTCGCCTAATTCGGCGGCAATGGTGATGACTTTAGCATCGGGATGGCTGCCGAATAAAGGTTCGGGGCGAATATCCGGCCAGCTATGATATTTCTGGGCCATCGATTCGATTTGAATCTTGGTATTCAGAGTAATGCCGCCGGCTAAACCGCTTTGGGAATTGGCGGGAAAATATGAGACTATTAGATTAGCATGGGGGGAATTTTTGAATCCTTCTGTTAAGGCGTTGGCGATTAATGTTCGCAAGTTTTCGGCTTGGGCAGCGTCGATATTTTGTCCGAGAATGTTTAAGAAGTCTGAGAGTAATTTAAGATAGTCGTCTAGCATCGATGGCAAGCAAGGCAGATAGAATTCTCCCTTGAGGCCGATGCTCTTTTTGAGCCTTTCTTTGAGAATTAATTTCAGGCGATTCGAGTCTGTCAACGGCGGGCCTGTTTCGGGTGATTCGCTGACGGGCAATTTGGGGGTAGATGCGGCACTGGTAAGGTTTTTAGTCACAATATTTTCGATTAGATTCGGCAATAAGTGCGATCGCACCGAGCATAATCTTGTGCTCTTGCACCTGAATTCGAGCGTGCAGTGTTTCTGCGGTATCATCAGGCAATACCGGCACCGCAGCCTGCATTAAAATCGGCCCGCTGTCTACTTCTAAACGGGCGATATGCACCGTACATCCGGTGATTTTAACCTTGGCAGCTAGTGCTTGCTCGACGGCCCGAATTCCTGGGAAACTCGGCAGTAAGCTGGGGTGAATGTTAATAACGCGATCGGGAAAAGCATCAAACAAAACTTTGGTAACAATTCGCATCCAACCCGCCATCACCACCCATTCTACATCATAATTTTGAAAAGTTTTGACAATTTTTGTATCTAATTCTTCGCGACTTTTGCAGTCGCGGTGATTGAGAAGAATCGAGGGAATGCCGTATTTTTCGGCTCTGGCTGCGGCTTTGGCTTCGGGATTGTTGTAAATTAATACTGGGATTTGAGCGTTGAGTTGTTGGTTTTGGATGGCTTGGGCAATTACCTCGAAATTGCTGCCGCTTCCTGATGCCAAAACTCCTAATTTTAATGGAGTGTGAGCGGGAGCGATTCTCTTCGTTGGCGTAGCCCCCGTAGGGGCGGGCTTCGCTAACGAACTTTTGCCAATCTCAGGAGAAATCAGGCAGGCATTGGAATTAACAGATACTGGATTAGCGGTCATTCGATTTTAGATTTTAGATTTTAGATTTTGGAGGCGACCCCACGGATAAATTCGGGGGCTTGAGGATTTTAGATTTTAGATTTTGGATTGATTCCACGGATAAATCACGTGGCGGGTACTATCAAGAAATTCGCTTGTCATAAAGATAAAAACTATTCACTCGTATTCTACTATAGAGGTAAAGGGTGCTTGGTCGCACTCTACATGGAAATATTGGCTAAGTCCTAAGTATATTTGGTTATGTGACTTACTGATTCAACCCTATTCTACAATATTACCAAAAAACTCTTCCCTGAGAATAGAATAAAGTTTTAGATCCCAATATCTGCCTTTTACAAATAGCTGCTGTCGCAATATCCCTTCCAATTGCATCCCCACTTTTTCCATCACCCTAGCTGAAGCAATATTGTTAACTTCACATCGAGCCACAATTCGATTCAGCAACATCTCCCGAAAACCGAATTCAATCACTGCATTGACAGCCTCGCTCATGTATCCTTCGCCCCAATATCTTCTAGAAAGTGCGTAGCCAATTTCCGCCCGGCTGTGCGTCATGCTCCATTCCACAAATCCGCAAGTGCCGATAAATTTTTTCTCGGCTTTGTGGACGATTCCCCAATCTACCAGCTCTCGTCTTTTGTACATTTTAGTAATGGATTTTAGAAAGTATTTAGTATCTTCGATAGATGTGTGAGTTGACCACATTGTGTATTCTGATACTTCCGGGTTGCAAGCATACTCAAACATATCGCTAGCATCGTTTAAAGTAATTTTCCTGAGCAGGAGCCTTTCAGTTTCTATAGTGGGTAAATGAGCTAATATATCGAGAAGATTCATTTTGACATTGACCTATATTGTGATACCATTGAAAACTAAAAGCTAAAATTTACAAGCCAATGGTTCGGATTAAATTTGGGCGTTTTAACTGGTTGGATAATGATACGATCGCAGCTTGGACTTTCTTGACCCCAGCTTTGCTGTTTTTGGGTACTTTTTTGATTTGGCCGATCGCCTATTTATTTTACCTCAGCTTTACCAGCGGTAGCTTTACCCAGTCGGGAGTGCGTTGGATTGGCTTCAACAACTACTGGCGTCTAGTCACAAACCCGGATTTCTGGCAAATTCTCCAAAACACGCTCTATTTTACTACTGCAACAGTCATTCCCAGTTTAGGGATTCCATTGGGTTTGGCAGTTTTGCTAAATCGCTCGTTTGCTTGGCGAGGAGCTCTCCGCACCGCTTATTTTATTCCTTCGATTACCTCTCTAGTTGCAGTTGGCTTGGGTTGGCGGTGGTTGTTTCAAACCGAAGGCCCGGTGAATAATGCCCTAAGTGCGATCGGCTTAAATCCAATTCCTTGGCTGAGTAGCACAGTTTGGGCAATGCCAGTGATCATTCTGCTCAGTGTTTGGAAACAATTAGGCTTTAATATGGTAGTATTTTTAGCAGGATTACAAGCAATTCCGGTAAATCGTTACGAAGCCGCAGAATTGGATGGAGCTAATGCTTGGCAGCAATTTTTGTACATCACTTTACCCGGTTTGCGGCCGACTTTAGTATTTGCTACAGTCACTACTGCTATTTTTACCCTGCGGAGTTTCGAGCAAGTTTACGTCATCACCGGCGGCGGCCCTTTGAACTCTACTAATTTGCTAGTTTATTATATTTACGAGCAAGCTTTTTCGCAATTTGATTTTGGCTATGCAGCCGCAGCAGCAACTTTCCTGATGGCTATCGCTTTGATATTAGTCTATTTACAACTAAAAGTTTGGGGCGAAGATGCTTGATATCACGCCCGGTAGCATCCTTCGTGTATGGGCGGGGCGGGTTTACGAGATTGTTTGTTTTAGGCAATTATTGTTGGTAAAACTCGCCCATACGCGCAAATTATACAATTAACTATGCCCAATGCCCAATTACTAATTCCCAATTTTATACTCCATGTGCTCTGCTGTTTGTTCAGCTTGTGCTGTACCCAAAAGTTTCCAGACAACGTGCAAAGACATATCAATTCCCGCAGCAATTCCCCCAGAAGTGATGATTTTGCCGTTATCTACAAATCGCTGATTTTCGATAATAGTTGTGTTGGGAGCTAATTCTCTCAATAACTCCAATGCCTGATGGTGGGTAGTTGCTGCCAAACCTTCCAACAAGCCAGCTTTTGCTAAAAGCAGCGAACCCGTACAGACAGAAAGCACTAATTCTGCTGTTGGTGCACAATCTTTTATCCAATTAACAACTGCTGAATTATTGATTAACTTTCTCGTACCTTGCCCTCCCGGTACAATTAAAATATCCGGTGGCGGACAATCGAAAATGGTGCAGTCGGGATTTATGCTCAAACCGTTGCGGGCGTTGACAGCACCGGGATGTTGGGCTACGGTAGAGATGGCAAAAGGTTGATCGCCTTTACTTAATTCTGATGTCACCGAAAACACTTCAAAAGGACCTGCAAAGTCCAGTACCTCGACATCATCGAACATTAAAATAGCTACATTCCTACTTGCCATAAGACATACTTCTGATAGAGACCAAAAATATCGGCGATTTGTTATCGTAGAACTGGTATAATTTAAATTATTAAAGCTATGCCGAAAAAAAATCGCCATCGCGCCCTAAAAATCAGTTTTTTGTGTCTGGCTTGTGCCTTAGCAATTGCTGTAGCACCAATTTTAACACCAGCTCAATCCACAAGTCAATTAGAATTTCGCATTACTCAATTAGAACGTCAAATTTCTGAACTCCGAGGACAAATCTACAGTTTGCAGAATCAAGGTTCTAGAGTTAACCGGCCTCAGTCTGCTTCCCCTTCAGGTTCTGATCGCACAACTCCTAGAACGCTGTCGGGAGACCCGATGTTTGATAATTTAGCAACTTTGGCAATTGAAAACAAGCAAGATATTATCAAAATTCAAGAGCGGTTGTCAAAGCTAGAAGCGTCGAGAAATCGCTAGAGAAGTCAGAAGGAAGTTCGGCAACGGATTCGCTTTCTTCGGATGTAACGGATGTCAGGAAGAAGGAAGAAGGAAGGACACGGATTTTGACAGGGATACACGGATTAATTATTAAGCAAAAGTCAGGAGTCAGGAGTCAGGGGTCAGAAGGAAGAGGGAAGAAGTCAGTAGTAATTAGTTAGAAGGATGAAGTCATATTCTCCCCAACTCAAAACTCACAACTCTCCCCTCTCCCTCTGTCCCATTCTCTGACGTTGAGGTCGAGAACAGCAGGGTCTGCTAAAAATTAACTTGCAGAACTATTCAATGATATGGAAATAATAGGCTGCAACCAGAAAATTGATTGCTAACAGCAAGAGAAACCAGCCTGCGCGAAATGTGTAAGGGAATTTGCCCGTTTTCATCACGGAGTCGGATTTTAATTGGTTCTTCGCTATCTCTGCCATAGGTAAAGCTCCTAATTCATAATGTCACTCTATTTACAAATAGCAGAGAGCGTCGCACTTATGCACAATCCTCTAGAGTTATTTTTTGTAACAAGGAGTTTATACCGAGTGGAATTCAAATTAATTTCAATCGCTCTCTCCGGCGTGGTAGGAACTGCGGACGAGAGGCCCCGATCGCACGCGCTCAAACCCCATCTCCCGCGCGATCGACCCAAAACGGTCAAATTCGGCCGGCGTCCAGTATTTACGCACTGGGAGGTGCTCTAGAGATGGTCTCATGTATTGACCGAGGGTGAGCCGATCGCACTTGGCGTCCCGCAAATCAATCATCGCTTCCACTATCTCGGCTTCGGTTTCCCCGTGCCCCAACATCAAACCGGATTTGGTGGGAATAGTTGGGTCATATTGCTTAACAATACGCAGAACGTCGATCGAGCGATCGTACTTGGCCCCCCTCCGCACCGACCCTTGCAAGCGACGCACCGTCTCAATATTGTGGTTGTAACAAGCCGGTTTAGCCTCCACCACCGTGCGAATCCGATCTCGCTGCAACTCATCGAGGCTGGAATTCTCCCCCTCTGAACTCCTGGCGATTCCCCCCCAAAAATCCGGCGTCAGCACCTCCACTTCAGTATGCGGGTTAAGAAGGCGGATTTGGGCGATCGTCCTGGCAAACCAACTCGCACCCCCATCCGGCAAATCATCCCTCGCCACCGAAGTCAGCACCGCATAGCGCAAACCCAACAACTGCACAGCCTCCGCCACCTTTTGCGGTTCCTCCGGGTCTAGTGGCATCGGAGAATGACCTTTATCTACTTGACAAAAAGCACAAGCGCGGGTACACGTCGGCCCCATCAACAAAAAAGTCGCCGTTTTTTGGGCGTAGCACTCGCCCCGGTTGGGACATCTCCCCTCCTCACAAATCGTGTGAATTTGCCGCTGTTTAATAATTTTTTGCACTTGGGAAAGTTCGCTAGCTTTGCCAACGGGCCTACGCAACCACTCCGGCATCGCCTCGATTTCACCCCGCATTTGGGCGGCAATTGCTTTGACTGTAGGAGTTTGAGGAATTTGGGGCGACATATAATTAAGTGGCGAGCGAGTTAATTCCTTCGATCGTATCCGAAATCAAAGCCCCTGAACTTGTAGAAGTATCACCCGAAATCAGAATCGCGCCGACGTGCAACAAAACTAAACTCGCCCAGAATTATGGGTAGAATTCTGTTAGGGATATACTGAAGGTTGCAAATCATCACTCATTCATTACTGAAGGAGTCAGTCGTGGCTGGTCAAAAAATCTTGGTAATCGATGACAGTAAAGTCATCCGCCTCCGAGTCCGAGAGATGTTGCCTCAGGGTAACTTTGAAATTCTAGAAGCAAAAGACGGCGAAGAGGGACTCAAACTGATCCGTCAAGCCCGGCCAAATCTAATTATGTTAGATTTCCTACTGCCCAAAGTCAGCGGTTGGGAAGTGTATCAAAAAGTGCAAGCCCATCCTGAGCTTTCTAAGATACCTTTGGTGATCATGTCGGGCCGCGAAGAAGAGGTGATGGAAAAAATTCCGAAACCCTTTGAGAAGCATTTTTTTGCATTCATCGCCAAACCGTTTGAGAAAAAGCAGCTAACCGAGGCGATCAAATCGGCGATGGTACTGGCCAAAAAGAAACCAGTGCCGGAAGCCCCAGCAGCCGCCGCTGCACCCAGCTCTGGAGCGGGCGCCGCCGAAATTCAGGCGATGACTGTGAAAATGGCGAAAATGCAAGCGGAAATTGATGCACTCAAAAAACAAATGACTCAGGTGATTACGATCATCAAGCAGAAATTGAAATAATTCTGCTGTTTTTTGAAGGCACTTATGTAGAAGGAAACTTCCACACCGTGAAACTTTCAGTTGAGTCTCAAAGGCTGCGATTTTATCTGCATTTTTTTGCCAAATTGTTGGAGCGAGTGCGATCGCCAATAGCCTGCAACTGGTTGCTCAAAATCCCAGTGAGGAAATCAATTAAAAGTTAAACATAAAACAAGGGAGGAAATTAATTATTAATTAATATTAGGATTTTTAATTCCCGCTCGTTCTACACTCAATTATCAACTCCTCAGTCTCATTTTTTTGGTTAATGACTAACGACTATTCCGATTTTTTGCCTCAACTGCGTGCCTCAACAGAGCAATTATTGAAAAGATTAGACTGCTTCGATCAAGCGCAGGTATTAGCGATCGGAGATTTGACCTTGGACGAGTTTCTTACCGGACAAGTAGAGCGAATTTCCCGCGAAGCACCTGTGTTGATTTTGCGCTACGAAAATACTCAGCAAGTACCCGGAGGTGGCGCAAATGCTGTCTATAATTTAGCCAAACTGGGAGGCAAAGTAAAAGTTGCTGGTTTGGTGGGAAAAGACGACCAGGGAAAGGCTTTGTGCGGTATTTTTGAGGCAGCGGGAATTGATACGGGTGGGATTTTAATCGATTCGCAGCGTCCAACTGTCACCAAAACTCGAATCTCCGGGCACGCGCGGCAGTCGGTGACTCAGCAAATTGTTCGAGTCGATCGCAAATCGGACGAGTTGCCGGATTTAGATTTGCAGTTGCAACTGGCAGACTACATCCGGCAGCAAATACCGACAGTAGATGCCGTGGTTTGTTCCGACTACGGGGACGGAGTTTTGACGAATTTGGCGATCGCATCGGCAGTGGTTCCCGGCAAAACAATTGTAGACGCTCAAACCAATTTGCAGCGATATTGTGGAGCAATGTTATTTACTCCGAACTTGCCCGAAGCCGAGCAAGCCGTCGGATATGCTATCAAAAACCCTCAAACTTTAATGCAAGCAGGACGCGATTTATTGAACTTAACTCAAGCTCAAAAAATCCTGATTACTCGCGGCGAAGAAGGGATGACTTTGTTTGAAAGAGCCAACGGCGAAGAAATCAAAAATTCACCCCCTCCAACATCCATTTGTGAAAAGGGGGAATTTGCCATTCAAAGTTGGGACATTCCCCCTTTTAACAAGACTGATGTATTCGACGTAACCGGTGCTGGAGATACAGTTGTAGCAGCAATGACTTTAGCTTTGTGCGTCGGTGCATCGGGTTGGGAAGCGGCAGTTTTGGGCAATTTGGCGGCTAGTATTGTCGTGCGTCAATTCGGTACGGCAACGACGACTGTAGAGGAGATGAAAGAAGCTTTGAAAGCAATGATTGATGACTAATTATTGGTAATGGGAATCGGGAATTGGGAATGGGGAATGGGGAATTGGTTATGGGTTATTTGTGATTAGTTATTGGTTATGGGTTATTGATTATTAGTTACTCGTTACCCATGCCCCATGCCCCATGCCCCATGCCCCATGCCCCATGCCCAATTGCCAATAACTACTTACTTTTTTTCAAAATTTGCCCCTTGTCATCAATTGTCAAACCGCTATTGGGAAAATCGCTCTTGGTCAAACGGTTAATCAACCCCACAGTTCTAAATTTGTTATCAACAGCCGGAACACCTCGCCCGTCAAGTTGGACGGGGATAATCTTACCAGAAACAAAATCCCCTTGCGGAGTCATTTTCACATCCAAAATTAGAGATTGACCGAGTGCTCCTGCTGTAGACAAAGTGCGATAACCCAAAAAATTTCCCAGAGAGTAAGCAATCAATTTACCTTTATAAAGTTCCATTGCTCGCGGAACGTGCGGGCCATGTCCCAAAATCAAATCAGCTCCCGCATCAATCATCGTCCGCGAAAACAAAACCATATTTCCCCGGTTTTCTCCGTAAAAGAACTCAGTTTTATTTCTCACATTGATAGCTCCCGTTCCTTCAGCTCCAGCATGAACTGATATCACTACAATATCAGCGTTTTCCTTAGCTTTTTTGACAACTTCGGCTCCCGCTTTCAGTTCCAGCAAAGAATTGTGAACGTCGCCGTAGTTGCTGAAACCGATAAATGCAAAATTCACACCCTTGACATTTTGATAAACAATTTGATCTCTTTTACCGACAGCCTTCATGCCATTGCTGTCGATGTTTTTAATCGTGTCCTTAAATCCCTGCTCGTTAAAATCGTAAGAGTGATTGTTGGCAATACTCAAAATATCAAAACCAACATCTTTGAAAATTTTCGCATAACTCGGAGGCGTCCGAAAGGCAAACAGCATTCGTCCGCCGCCTGCTTTGGAACTGTAAGGATAATCGGTCATCGTGCTTTCAAAATTGCCAAACAGAATATCAGCTCCTTTGAGGTACGGTTTTACCGACTCTAATAACATCTCTTTTTTTGCCGGCAGTTTGTTGTAGGGATAATTTGTGCCGGGGATCATGTCGCCAACTGCTTTGATACTGACAGTTGCGGGCAAAATGGCAGGTTTTTTGGCAGCCGGGGAGGGCGATTTTGGAGCGGGAAGGGGTTTGGCTGCGGGTGTCGAACTCACTTCTTGTACCGCAGGCTTTGACGTGGGAGGGTTATTAGTAGCGGGGGGTGAGGATTTGTAAAGTTGAGAAGCCAGTACAAGGCCGGATATGGGTACGAGAATTAGACTCAGAGCACCGACTGACAGCCCTGATTTTTTAGTTTTAGTGCCTGCTAATGCTGGCTGCGGCGATGGCTTTTGCTGCCTTTGGTTTGGGGGTTTTGGAGTTGGGATTTGAGGGGGTTGGGGCGGAGATTTTTCTGGTGTTTGAGGGGGCGCCGTTGTGACATTTTGAGTTTTTTCTAGCTTGGGCAAAGTCACAGGAATGGGAGAAGCGGCTACACTAGCAGCTACTGCTGCACTCGCAGCTACTGCTGCATTCACGGCAACTAATGGACTCACGGGTACGGAAGTCAAGCGTTTTTTTAATTCTACTGTCTGAGTCCAAGCGGGCAATTGCTCGCCGTCGCGCCGCCCGTAAACTGTCACTGAGTAAAGGTTATTTGGTTGCAGCCGCTGCAACCCTTTGACTGCGACTCGGAGACAGGCTTCTTCTGCGGGTAAATGTTCTGCTTCCAGCAGCAGGTGCAGGGTGTCATTTTCCCGGCTGGCTTTAGCCGTGACGCCGAAGCTTTGGAGTGCTTGGCTGATCAGAAATGCGATCGCCCTGGCATCGCCTTCTTTTGCTAAATTTAAAATATCTTGTTGGCTCACAAACGCCTCTACTCTCACACTAAAAATTTAGCTCGATCTTATATCAAATTTGGCGGCACAGCATTAAATACCGATTGATTTAACTTAACTAAGTGGGTACAAATAAACAGAACGTGGGGACAGGGCGCGTGCGTGAAAGGGTATACTCGCTCTCACTATAGCAATCCTTGCAGGAGTCGTAAACTTTTTACCCTACCCCAACCCTCCCCTTATCAAGGGGAGGGAGTAAGAAATTCACAAATGATGCGAGGATTGCTATATAGCTCCTAACTAAATCCGACCCTACTTTTACCAGATAGTAGGATTTTTGGCGCTGGCTAGCTGAATACAATATTTCCTAACGGTTATCTTAGTCGATCGCCCAAACACTTCTATCCGGCATAATTGCCCCCTTCAAATTAACATCGGTCAAATCAGCGCTCTCTTTCTTACAGCATTTTTGGTAAATAAAACTGGTTTGTGAGCGTCGAGAGTGCGTCCTGGAATGTACGGAAAATATGCGGTTTAGCAGCGAAGAATTAACGAAAAAACCGGGTTTCTCGTTACCAGTGCCTATCTTCCTGTCCCACTTCCACCCAAATTCACACAAAAACGATCGACCTGCAGGCTCGGAAGCTTGTTAAACTCTTGGTCATGTCACGCTATTGGTGAGAAATCGACGGCTAGCCACAATCGTCTGCTAACGCCCCCGCAGTGCTGGGCTGCGGGGCCTGCATTGCACACTGCACGTAGGTGAGATTAGCTGCAATCAACTTTCGGGATGCCGCTGCTAAAGTCGCGGCCGCCAATGTAGTTGTTCGTTTTAAACTAATTAAACTAATTATTTAAAGGAGTTGCACGTCAATGACACAATTGTGCTTATAATATCTGGCTCGGTGCCCTCTCAAACCAGGGTTTTTCGCTAGTCTGGTGGTATTTGTGAGTTAGTTAAGCCCATAGCAGCTAGGATCGAGCTAACTCAAGGTTAAACTAAAGCTCGTCATGCGGCGTTGCCTCTCAAAACCCGGATTGAGTCTTATGGCGCATTACCGCTCCTCTGTATGTTTGTTCACCTGCATTGCCTGTCTGGGCGCTGCGTTCAGTCCAAGTGCCGACGGAGGGCAACAGGTACTCAATGCCTCTGCGCGTGCTGTTTCCCAAGAAATTGCTCAGGCGAACTCTCCCCCGGACGATCGCCAGGATTCCAAGCCTCCAAAACCGTCTCCAGCGCCCGATAAAAACAAATCTCAGCCGTCCAAAAGGTCCAAATCTAATTCTAAGATCCCGAAATCGGTATCCAATTTGATCGTCATTTTGTCTCGTCAGCGAGGGTTCTTAATGTTGGGTTTGGCAGCAGTTGTCGTCACGGCAGCGGCAGTATTTATCATGCTCAAATTAGTTAGTAGTGACGAGTCAAATTATTCTAAGCGAAGACGGGGACGATTTGAGCGCCACAACCCAAGAAACTCTCAATTTACTAATAATCCCGATTCTCCTACAAACTCCCACGCAATTACACAGCACAAGGCTTCTTTTGGGCTATCAAAACCGCTGTCAGCCTTGCCCTACCCTTTGGATTTGCCAAAAGACAACAGTATCGAGAACAGCGATCGACCTTTTCCGTTAAATATGGAATCCGGGGAACCAGAATCCCAGGATGCAGCAGTCGAGGGCGATCAAATTAATTCCGACACCTCGCCCTTGGAAACTCACAGCAACGGATACAGTAACACAGGTTTCAACATTCCCGAAACAACTAATCAAACCGATTCCCTAGCTAAGAAGAAAGGTATTGCCCTTCCCGAAACGGATGGTAGACCTAAAGTTGATATTATTGAAGCACTGATTGAAGATTTGCAGCAGCTAAATCCGGCAAAGAGAGGCAAAGCAATTTGGGAACTAGGTCAGCGGGGAGATTCCAGAGCAGTTGAGCCGTTGCTCGATTTGCTAGCAAATTCCGACTCCAAGCAGTACAGTTTAATTTTGGCAAGTCTCTCGGAAATTGGCATTCGCACCCTCAAACCCATGAATAATGCGTGGTCAATTTCGCTGCAAAATGAAAATCCTGAAGTGCGTAAAAATGCAATTCGCGACTTGACGCGGATTTACGAATTGGTGAATCAAATCAGTTACTTGTTGCACCGTGCAACGGACGATCCAGATCCAGAAGTTCAGGAAACTGCTCGCTGGGCAATCAATCAGTTGAATCGCATCCGTCCGCGTTCTGGGATGGATTAATAAACGTAGCAATTTTCAAATAATTTGAACTTGAGATTTGAAATGGGAAATTGATAATTTAGATTATGTTAAAATTAGTGAATGCTGATTAATGACTAATGACTAATGACTAATGACACTTTAAAACTATTGTTCCTGTCAACTTCGGTCGGTAAACTCGGTTCGGGGTTGGGTGGCGGAGTCGAACTTACAGTCCTTAACATCGCTAAAGAATTACAGAGTCGCGGTCATAAAATAGCAGTTGTAGCACCGATAGGTTCAATTTTAGAATCAATTCCAGTAATCGAAATAACGGGTGATTTGCAAGTAACCGCCCAAACACAAGATTACAATGATCCTATTGTGATGCCCGCCGATTCTGTGCTGGCGAATATGTGGGAATATGCTCGCCAAGTTCAGGATGAATGGGATGTCATTGTTAATTTTGCCTACGATTGGCTGCCGTTTTATTTGACACCATTTTTTAGGACTCCGATCGCACATTTGATCAGCATGGGCTCCCTTTCCGCCGCCCTCGATCGCATTGCCGGACAAACCGCCCTCCAGTTTCCTGGTACGATCGGAGTTCACACCGCTTCTCAAGCCAACACATTCGCCTTTGCCGATGAATGTCAGTTGTTGGGAAATGGCATAGATTTATCCCTGTACAAATTTTGCGACAAACCGCAGTCTAAATTAGCTTGGCTAGGCCGCATCGCCCCGGAAAAAGGCTTAGAAGATGCAGTAGCAGCAGCGAAAATTACAGGCATTCCCCTGAAAATTATGGGCAAAATGCAAGATGAGGATTATTGGCAAAAAATTTGTGCAGATTACCCGGATGCTCCGGTAGAATATTTAGGGTTTCTGACAACAACTCAAATGCAAGAGCAAGTCCGTCAGTGCCGAGCATTGTTGATGACACCGCGCTGGGTGGAAGCTTTTGGAAATGTCGCGATCGAGGCTTTAGCGTGCGGTGTACCTGTGATTGCTTACAAGCGCGGGGGGCCGGCGGAAATTGTTCGAGACGGGCTGACGGGCTTTTTAGTGGCTCCTGACAGTGTAAATGGCTTGGTAGGTGCGATCGCCCGCTTAGACCAAATTGACCGCAGCGCTTGCCGGCGACAAGTAGAGGTAGAATACTCTTTGGAAGCTTTGGGCGATCGTTGTGAACACTGGTTCAAATCTATCACTGCTAGTAGGGTGCGTCAGTAATAATACTGGCCAATTTTTAGAAAGATTCGCTGACTGACGCACCTTACAAGTTTATGGAACAGCAATTCAAATCTATTCTCAAAGTGAGTTAAATAAACTCTTAATTGACTGCCCAAAAAAGAAAACAGAAAAAACTATGGCAACCGAACGTTTAGTGCTTTTATCCAGTAGAGAAATCGAAAAAATGCGCCAAGCAGGCCGTTTAGCGGCCGAACTTCTGCTACATCTCGAACCGATGGTTAAACCGGGAGTAAGCACTCTAGAAATTAACGATGAAGCCGAACGCTGGACTTTGGCACACGGAGCAAAAAGCGCTCCGCTAGGCTATAAAGGATTTCCTAAATCTCTGTGTGCTAGCGTCAATGAAGTAGTCTGTCACGGCATCCCTAATGCTAAACAAATTCTTAAAGAAGGTGACATTATTAATATTGATGTAACACCTTTAGTTGATGGTTATCATGGCGATACTTCCAAAACTTTTTTTGTGGGCCAACCTTCACCTGTAGCGAAAAAGTTAGTTGAAGTAACCGAGGAATGTTTAAGAAGAGGAATTGCGGAAGTCAAACCGGGTGCCCGTACCGGCGACATCGGTGCAGCAATTCAAGAATATGCTGAAGCACAGGGTTTTTCGGTAGTGCGAAATTTTGCGGGGCACGGGATTCACCGAGTCTTTCACACTGAACCGGAAATTTTGCATTACGGCAAGCGGGGCACAGGAAAGAAGCTCAGACAAGGCATGGTTTTTACGATCGAGCCGATGATTAATGAGGGTACTTGGGAAGTGGAAATTCTCGCCGATGGTTGGACTTCTATCACCAAGGATGGAAAGCTTTCGGCTCAATTTGAGCACACTCTGGCTGTGACTGATTCTGGGGTGGAAATTCTGACTTTACCTTAATTGTTGACGGTTGACTGTTGACGGTTGACAGTCAATGGTTTGCCATCAACTATCGCTCGCAATCTTTTGACTCAAGAACAAATCGATCGAGTGCATCCTTTATTAAATGAACTTTCACCAACACTTAATGCCTATCTTAACTCACTAAAACAAAAAGCCAAAGGTTAACAATCAACCGCAAACAGTCAACAGTCAACAGTCAACAATCAACCTACTAATGACTAACATAAAATTTCTGCAACCAGGAGATTTGCTCAAAGTAATTGCCCCTAGTGGCACTTTGCGAGAATCAACCAACTTTGAAAAGGGTGTAGAAATTTGGAAATCTCGCGGCTATCGACTTGAATTAACACCGGGTTTTGACGATCGCTGGGGCTATTTAGCCGGTTCCGACGAAAACCGCGTCCGACAGCTAGCAGATGCCCTCAATGACCCGGATTGTCGCGGTATTCTCTGTGTTCGAGGCGGTTTCGGCAGCACTCGACTTTTGGAAAAAGGAAATGTGGGAAAGGCGGAAAATTCCCAATTTCCAACTCCCGATTCCCATTCGCCGAAATGGTTAATCGGCTTTTCCGACATTACTGCTTTGCTGTGGAATCACGACAAATTGGGGATTTGGGGGGTTCACGGGCCGATGCTGACAACTTTGGCGGATGAACCGGATTGGTCTGTCGATCGACTTTTTGACTGCATCGAAGGTCGTCCCTTACAATCTTTGCAAGGTAAAGGATGGGGCAGCAGAAAAGCCACCGGGCGGCTGTTTCCGGCGAATCTGACGGTTGCTTCTCACTTGCTCGGAACCCCGTATCAACCGGATTTGACGGGGGTTATTCTCGCATTTGAGGATGTTTCCGAGGCTCCTTACAGGGTCGATCGAATGCTGACTTTGTGGCGGATGGCGGGGGCTTTCGCAGGCGTGCGGGGCATTGCTTTGGGGCGCTTCAGTCGCTGCGAGATTGAGCCGAGTATTCCCAGTTTTAGCATTGAAGAGGTTTTGCGCGATCGGCTGGGGGATTTGAATATTCCGATTGTCTCGGATTTGCCCTTCGGGCACGAGGGAGTTAACGCTGCTTTACCCATGGGAATTATAGCTAGTCTCGACGCTGAATCGGGATTGCTGATTTGTGGCGATCAATCGCAACTTTAGATTAGGGTTCAACGTCTATAACTTTAACATGAGATTTTGCACCCGCTAAATAGCCGGGTTGGGTGAGGTTTACACGGTGGGCAGAAATTACATTTAAAATGGATTGTGTATGCAAATGTCGGCGCCAAGAAAGCAAAAAGATTTTAAATTTTTCCAGAGGTTGATATGAAAGCACACAACTTGTTAAACAGTATTGCTGCCGCAGTCCTAGTTACGGGATTGGCAATTACCGGGATTTCCTCAATTGCGGTTGGCGAACAGATACAGAATAACGATCGCATTGACGGAGTAATTCGCCGCACTTCCCCGATTTACCGTTTCCGAAATATGTGGGTTCCGGGATCTCCGACGGAAGAATTGCGTGGTCAAGAATACACCTTTAGCGCGAGGGAAGGCGACAACATTGAAGTGTTTTTAGATACAGATAGAAGTCGCGGTTTTACTCCCGTCATGGTGCTATTTTACGGGAACAACAAACAAGTCGCTTTTACGCAAGACCGTTCTTTTAATTATCAAATTCCCCGTAGTGGCGATTACAAACTGTTAGTGTTAGCAAAAGATGCTGCCCGAGGCGGTAGCTACACGCTGGAAGTTTCGGGAATTGATGGGGGCGACAGACGATCTCGCAATTCGCGGGACGATTGGTACACGAGGCGAGATAACGATCGATATGACGGTCAATATGACAGAGCACAGCTTCTGCAAGATGATTTTGACTTGCGGCCTGTTGATTGTCGCGAGAGACGTTCTATGGTGAGAGTAAGGTTTGACGAGGGTAATCAAGATTCAACTTACTGCGCTGTCCCGAATAGAAGGTTTCCGGCGGGAGATTATTACTACAATTCGCGGACTAGAAATTTAGACTCGGCGCGGCGGAATGATAGTAGATTCGATGCGGGCCGAGATCAATGTCGGGTAGTGGTGGGCGGAGTTTGTGTGACGAGATAGTTTCGATTTAACTCAATTGGCGTAAGTCCCACACCGTAACTGTACCCGGTTCGGTGTTGGGATATAAGCCAAACAAAAATATAGAAAGAGTGGGCATATAGAGTTGATTTGAGTTAATATATAGATGGTTGCGACCCACTTACTCGGCTGTAATAACAAAACGGTCATAGTAGCAGTAATATGCTTACCGGGAAACTGCGAGAGAAAGGAGGAAAAGGCAGACCGCTGGTTAGTATGGTATGCCCTGCTGTAAAAAATAACCCATGTTTGTTGTACGAAAAGAGTTTTTGGTCTTAGGAAATAGGACTTCTGCGTGGGTTCCCTACGAGGGATAAAGGGCGTAAAAGCCTTTCTTATGCTGTGTAAGACTCCGATCGTCTTTGATGACGAATATTCAGCAATGAATATCCCCAATAGAGCGACGGCAAACGAGACACGAAGCCCGAATTATCACGGTACTCCGTTTAGTTTGGGTATTTCAGAGATCGACTAAGTTACATCTTTGAGAGCCGAGCGCGAATTGTTTGGAGATTTTTTGACAACGCTCATGCTGCCGTCGGTTTCTAGCACGACTGCTTCGATTTCTTCGATCGACGCGCTGCCCGTCCCCCGAATCGCCGCCCGAATTTCCTCTTCACTCACGCGCTGCTGCCGCATCGCCACAGGCAGAAATTGGCCTTGGTTGAGCAGCATAGTAGGTTCGGCTTTGATGAGATTTTTTACCCACTTTACCCGCACGGCAAGCCAGGTGACGATGAATTGCAGCCCGATGAGTAAGCCGAGGGCGAAAACGCCCTCGACCAACGAAACGTCTTTTGACATGATGACAGTCGCCAGCGTGGAACCGAGCGCGATGGTAACGATGAAATCGAAGGCATTCCACTTCGACAGAGTTCGCTTGCCGGAGGCCAGCAGCAAAAAAATCAGCGCGGCGTAAGCGGAAATGCCGAGCGTCAAAATCCGAATTATTTCCAACCAATTGTCAAAAAACATATTTTTATTTCGCCGTGCTGATTTTGGACGCTTCGCTGCTGCGCCAGTCCTAGATGCTTCGTCTGCTTGAGGTCGCGGTCGCGGATTCTGTTAGTTTGCATTGTCATTGTAGCAGAAGCGTGGATGGGAAAATTCCCTATTAGCAATAGTTTCAGCTATTAAGAATTCCTTAACCGTGCCAGAAGGTTGCTATCGAACTCAGCCACTCCCCTCATCTCCCTCCCCGCTGACAGATGAATTTTTTGTCAAAAAGGACGATCGCACAGTGGTAAGCTACCAAAGGCATTGAAATATCTAAGGTAGAGAAAAGTTAAAATGTCGGCATTAAATGAAGTTCCCTTGTTGTTGCGGGCAGCCCGCGGCGAAACCCTAGACCGCCCGCCCGTGTGGATGATGCGTCAAGCCGGCCGCTACATGAAGGCTTATCGAGATTTGCGAGAAAAGTATCCCTCGTTTCGCGAACGTTCCGAAATCCCCGAAGTGGCGATCGAAGTTTCCCTTCAGCCGTGGCGCGCGTTTCAACCCGACGGCGTAATTCTGTTTTCCGATATTGTCACCCCGATGCCCGGTTTGGGGATCGACATGGACATCGCCGAAGGCAAAGGCCCGATTATCCACTCACCCATCCGCACTCAGCAGCAAATCGACGCGCTGCAACCGCTGAACCCGGACGAAAGCTTGCCGTTTATCAAAACAATCCTGAAATCCCTGCGCGAAGAAGTCGGCAACAAATCCACCGTGCTCGGTTTTGTCGGCGCGCCGTGGACTTTGGCGGCCTATGCGGTTGAGGGCAAAGGTTCTAAGGATTATGCCATCATCAAAAACATGGCATTTTCCGATCCAACTTTACTGCATCAGTTGCTGTCGAAATTCGCCGATGCGATCGCCGTTTACGTGCGCTATCAAATCGACTGCGGCGCGCAAGTAGTGCAAATGTTCGACTCCTGGGCTGGCCAACTCTCCCCGCAGGACTACGACACCTTCGCTCTACCTTACCAGAAACAAGTATTCGAGCAAGTCAAAAAAACCCATCCCGACACCCCGCTAATTCTGTTAGTCACCGGTAGCGCCGGCCTCCTCGAACGCATGACAACATCCGGCGCGGATATCATCAGCGTCGATTGGACAGTGGATATGGCCGACGCGCGCAAGCGTTTGGGCCCGAATATGAACGTTCAGGGAAATCTCGATCCCGGCGTTTTGTTTGGTTCTCAACCGTTTATTCGCGATCGAATTCTTGATACAATTCGCAAAGCGGGCCCGCGCGGACACATCCTCAATTTGGGACACGGCGTATTACCGGGTACTCCCGAAGATAACGTGCGTTTCTTCTTTGAAACCGCAAAACAAGCCGACAAATTGCTTGCAGTTGCTGCTTGAAATTGATTGCGAACTGGTTTTAACTGGTTCCCCGGCTCTGCCTGGTGAACCCATATCCAGAGGCTCTGCCTCGCGTAAAATGGAGGCAGAGCCTCCTGATCTGCCTTACCAGGTCAGAGCCTGGTAACGAGTAACAACCCCTGACAAATCTCGCTTATAACCGAGTAGAGATCCCCCTAAATCCCCCTTAAGAAGCGGGACTTTGACAATAATCTTGTCCCCCCTTAAGAAGGGGGGCGAGGGGGGATCTTAGCCTCAGCATCAAGTCAAAAAAACCCTCTTCCCCTGCGGCAAAATGAACTCAAAAAAAATTTTTGTGACGGGTGCAAGTGGCTGTATCGGTCACTACATGGCCGAAACTTTGATTCAAGAAACAAACCACGAACTTTACTTATTAGTTCGCAACCCAGAAAAATTAAAATTTGACTGGAAAGCCCGCCCCGGCATCCATATATTACAAGGCGATATGCGAGATATCGAGCAACACGCCGAACTTTTGCAAACAATTAATGTCGCAATTTTAGCTGCCACTGCTTGGGGAGGAACTCAAGAAGTGTTTGACGTTAACGTAACGAAAACTCTCCAGCTAATTCAACTACTTTCGCCACAGACTTGCCAACAAGTAATTTATTTTTCAACCGCCAGTATTCTCGGTCGAGACAACAATTTGCTGAAAGAAGCCGGAGAACTGGGGACAGATTATATTAGCTCAAAATACAACTGCATGGTGCATTTGTCAGCTTTGACAAATGTGCCTCCAATTACGGCACTTTACCCGACATTAGTACTGGGAGGAGACGCAGAAAAACCAGTCTCTCACTTGTCCTCTGGTCTGCCACTTGTCGCAAAATGGATTGGTTTGATTCGCTGGTTTAAGGCAGATGGCAGTTTTCACTTCATCCACGGCGCAGATATTGCTAAAGTAGTTAATTATTTAGTTCAACATCCGCCTGCTTCCGAGGAAACGCGACATTTTGTGCTAGGAAATCCCCCGATTACAGCTAACGAAGTGGTAGAACAAGCTTGCAAGTATTTGAATAAAAACATATTTTTTCGGATTACTCTGTCACCTTGGCTAGCCGATTTCTTTATTTGGCTGTTCCGAATTCAAGTGGCTGCTTGGGATAGATTTTGCATCAGCTACCGCCATTTTACCTATCAAAATCTTGTGAATCCCGAAAGCATAGGAATGCCGAGTTACTGCGGCACAGTTGCCGATATGTTAAGAACTAGCGGGATTCCCGGCAAAGATTCAAATTAGAAGGAAGAGGGAAGTTCGGCAGCGGATTTTATAACGGATGTAACGGATGTAACGGATGTAACGGATGAATGTTGAGGAAAAAGGAAGAGAAAATGTGCATTAAACAACTAATGTAGGGTTCTTATGGCGCACCAAAGCAGTAATTTACTGTTTCCAGTTTTTTTTGCCTTAATCCCATGCTTTTTAAATGCGATTATCGTCAATTAAGGGTCAAATACGATAAGATATCAGCATTTGCAAACTTTAACAGGGAACTGCAAGCTAAAAATTGCGCTCATTGTGTGTGGCTTAGGGGGTGTCACCCCTCGCCAGATATTTGATCGAGTGCAAGATCGTAATTTTAGCCTTAACATGAAGTCTTGAGAGTCGATCGAACTCTCACGCCCCGCCAGCCCGATCGCAAGTTGTTTACTGATGTGAGGTTTAACATATAATGCGAGTTCTTCTAGTTTACCCGCTGTTTCCGAAAACATTTTGGTCTTACGAGAAAATCCTAGAATTAGTTGATCGTAAAGTGCTGCTGCCACCGCTGGGTTTGGTAACAGTAGCAGCTATTTTACCCCAAGAATGGGAATTTAAGTTAGTCGATCGCAACATCAGACAAATCACAGAAGCAGAATGGGAATGGGCAGAGCTCGTTATTCTGTCCGCCATGATTGTCCAAAAAGAAGATTTGCTAGACATCATTCGCGAAGCAAAACGGCGCGGTAAATCCGTAGCTTGCGGAGGCCCCTACCCCACTTCCGTACCCGAAGAACCTCAAGCAGCGGGCATAGATTACCTGATTCTCGACGAAGGCGAAATCACCTTGCCGATGTTCGTCGAAGCAATCGGGCGTGGCGAAAAAAGCGGAATTTATCGATCGGACGGCGTAAAACCCGATGTTACCACAACCCCCGTTCCCCGCTTCGACTTGCTGGAATTAGACGCCTACGACTCGATGTCGATTCAATTTTCGCGCGGCTGTCCTTTCCAGTGCGAATTCTGCGATATCATCGTCCTCTACGGCCGCAAACCTCGCACCAAAAACCCCCAACAATTGATAGCAGAATTAGACTATCTCTACAACTTGGGGTGGCGGCGCGGCGTGTTCATGGTAGACGACAACTTTATCGGCAACAAACGCAGCGTCAAACTGTTGCTAAAAGACTTAAAAGTCTGGCAAGAAGAACACAAATTCCCCTTTACTTTCAACACAGAAGCATCCATCGACTTAGCCCAAGATCAAGAATTGATGGACATGATGGTTGCTTGCAATTTCAATGCAGTGTTTCTAGGGATTGAAACTCCCGATGAAGAAAGCCTGCAAATGACCAAGAAATTCCAAAATACCCGCAATTCCCTGATCGAATCCGTAGAGTTAATTGCCAAATCCGGTTTGCGAGTAATGGCCGGATTTATCATTGGATTTGACGGCGAAAAACCCGGTGCCGGTCAGCGGATTGTCAAGTTTGCCGAAGCAGCAGCCATTCCGAGCACAACCTTTGGAATGCTGCAAGCTTTGCCGCACACGGCATTGTCCCACAGACTAGCAAAAGAAGGGCGGTTGCGCGACAAATCTGGCAACCTCAACCAGACTACCTTGATGAACTTTATCCCGACGCGGCCTCTCGAAGATATTGCCCGCGAATATGTCGAGGCATTCTGCGAAGTGTACGATGCTGAGAAATATTTAGACCGGACTTATCGCCATTTCTTAATGTTGGGTGCACCTACAGCAAAGATACCTGCGAGAGTTCCCAGTTGGATCGATTTGCGAGCACTGCTAACTGTGGTTTGGCGGCAGGGAGTCAAGCGCAAAACTCGCTGGAAGTTTTGGCATCATTTGTTCAGCATTCTCAAGCGCAATCCTGCAGTTTGGGATCACTATTTGACAGTCTGCGCTCACAACGAGCATTTCCTGGAATATCGCCAGATTGTGCGGGATGAAATTGAAGCTCAATTGGCTGAGTTTTTGGCTAATGAGTCTCAAACTGTATATCAAGAACCTGTTGCTGTTGAGGAAAAGGAAGTGCAAGCGGTTTAGGGTTGGAGAATTAAACCGCAGATGAACGCAGGTAAACGCAGATGAAAGTAAGATTGTCTGCGTTTATTTTGTGGATTGGATCTGGTTTCCACTCAGAGCCTGGAAATGTCATATCCTGCGACTCTACCGCCTTGTGAGAGCAGGCGACAGAGCCTCCCGAGGCATTCCCAGTTTCTGACAGAAAACTTGAAATACTACTATTGGCTGTAGCATTTATTTCGGCAGATAGAGGCGCGATCGCCCGCAACTATGAAAATCTAATTACAAGATAAAAAATATCAAAATAGCGATCGCCCTCAACCCGCCATGCTAGGAACAAATCAACTCAGAACAGCCGCTCTCTTAGGACTCCTAAGCGGCCTTCTCGTTTTAGGAAGTTATTATTTAATCGGCAACGAACAAGGACTTTACATCGGTTTAGCGCTAGCCGCCTTCTCAAGTTTTAGCTCTTGGTACTATTCCGACACGGCCGCGTTAATGGCTTACCGCGCTCAGCCGATCGCCCGCAGCGAAGCACCAGAAATCTACGATATGGTAGCATCGCTGAGCGAAAAAGCCCAAATTCCGGTGCCGAAAATATTTCTAGTTCCCACTCAATCTCCGAACGCCTTCGCAACAGGAAGAGACCCGGAACACGCAACAATAGCAGTTACTGAAGGCATCATCAAGCTGCTTTCCCGCGAAGAATTGGAAGGCGTTTTAGCGCACGAACTCACGCACATCCGCAACCGCGACACCCTCACTCAAGCAGTTGCAGGAACAATTGCCGGGGCTATTACATTTGTCGGGCGAATACTGACTTTTGGAGCGCTTTACGGCCCGGTAACGCGGGATAGCAGACAAGGCGCGAATCCGTTTGGTTTGCTGTTTTTAATCATTTTAGCACCGCTATCAGCAACCGTAATTCAATTGGCGATTTCTCGGACGAGGGAATTTGCAGCCGACAGCGGTGCGGTGGAAATTACAAATAACCCGATCGGCTTAGCAAACGCCCTGCAAAAATTAGAGAAAATGGGTCATGAAATTCCGATGCACGGCAATCCTGCGATGTCGCCGCTGCTAATTGTGAATCCTTTTTCGACTAAAGGTTTGCAGTCACTTTTCCGCACTCACCCGCCGACAGAGGATCGCATTCAACGCCTTTTGGAAATGGCGCAGCAGCAGCAAGGTACTCCAGTTATGGCTTACATAAACGGAGTTTGATCGGTCAAAAATGCAGCAACAATATGGAGAAACCCGGTGTTTTGAAGCAGCCGGGTTTCTGTATGTTTATTTTGTTTTTGGTTATTAATTAGGTAGGGGCGATCGCTAGTATAAAATTTTTGCCTTCTTTATGACCAAACTCGCTGAATTGGATAAGCATCAAAAGCCTCATCGCGACTAATCAAAACCAGCGAATGATTCATGGTCTGTGCTACCAGAATGCGATCGAAGGGATCTCGATGATGCAGAGGAAGGCCTGCGTAAATCTCAGTGTCTTCCAGTGTAATTGGTAGAATTTGAGCGTTAATGTATTGCAATTCCTTCGGCAGGTCTTCAAATGGTCGATTCAGGTGAAGCTTACCCACATTAATTTTAATAGAGATTTCCCACAGGCTGGCAATACTAAAATATAAACCTGTTTTAGTATCGATCGCTTCTTTTGCTTTACTACCTAGATTGGAATCGCCAAGCAAATACCACAGAAAGGCATGAGTATCTAAAAGGGATTCCATGTTACATATATTCCTTTAAATCTTCCAGGGGTTCATCGAAATCATCAGACATAACGATCTGACCTGCCCAACTACCATAACCATGAGGTTGTTCAATTTGTTCGGGAGATGATTCTGTTTTGGCGTGTTTTTCAAGTAGATATTTTGCATAATGCAATATCTCTTGTTTGAGAGATTCTGGCATTTTGACGACCGTTTGAAAAATCTGTAGCTCGATAGTCATGATTTCTGTACAATTTTTACTATGTCATATTCACCAATTCTACTGTAATTGCAGTCAGAAGGTATTTGGTGCGAAGGGAGAGCGCCCTGTGATTGTTCTCCCTTAATACGATTACTTGCGATCGCACAAACGCGGGTTTGTCAGTTTGCCGTTGTCTGTTTCCGTCGGCTCATCGTGGAGTGCGATCGCAAAACGCAGATGATTTGGAATCATCTGCGTTCATCTGCGGTTTAATTAAACCCTATTAAACTGAAGCCGCAACCTTATCTAAAGGCCGCACTTGACCGAGGAATTCGTGAAGTGCATCGCCTTCCACCACCTCAGTTTCCAACAGCTTCTGCGTAATTGTTTCCAACAATTCCCGATTGGCTTTCAGAATATCCAAAGCTTGCTGATGTGCAGTTTCGACAATTTCCTTCACTTCTTGGTCGATCGCCTCAGCAGTCTGAGCACTAACCGCACGGCGGGCATTTCCCATACCATCGTTGAGGAACATTGCTTGCTGACCTCGATCGTAAGCAAGAGGCCCCAACACCTTACTCATCCCGTAAGTTGTCACCATCCGTTCAGCTAAATCAGTCGCCCTTTGCAAGTCATTTGAAGCGCCAGTAGTAATGCTACCAAACACAACTTCCTCAGCCGATCGCCCTCCAAGCAGTGTAGCAATCTGACCGCGCAATTCCGATTCATCTAACAAGAAACGGTCTTCAGTCGGTACTTGCAACGTGTAACCCAATGCTGCCATACCGCGAGGGACGATCGAGATTTTCGCCACTTCGCCACCGCCAGTCATCGCGGCACCAACCATCGCGTGCCCGACTTCGTGGTAAGCCACAATCTTTTTCTCTTTTTCGTTGAGCACCCGGCTTTTCTTTTCCAAGCCAGCTACAACGCGCTCAAACGCCTCAAAAAAGTCTTCCTGCGCTACAGTTAGTCGTTTGTTGCGGGCCGCCAACAAAGCAGCTTCATTGACCAAATTTGCCAAATCTGCGCCCGAAAAACCGGGGGTACGAGTGGCGACGGCCTTCAAGTCAATATCCGGGCCCAACTTCACTTTTTGAGAGTGAATGTTCAAAATTGCTTCGCGGCCAGATAAGTCCGGGCGATCGACCAAAACTTGGCGATCGAAACGACCAGGACGCAACAAAGCAGCATCCAAACTTTCCGGGCGGTTAGTTGCAGCAAGCACAATTACCGTAGTATTGCCCGCAGCAAAACCATCCATTTCAGTTAACAATTGATTGAGAGTTTGTTCGCGTTCATCATTCCCACCGAAGCTAGCGTTACTGCTACGAGATTTGCCGATCGCGTCCAATTCATCAATGAAAATAATACAAGGAGCCTGTTTCTTAGCCTGCTCGAATAAATCTCTAACTCTGGCAGAACCAACACCTACAAACAGTTCCACAAACTCCGAACCGGAGATGCTAAAAAAGGGTACGCCAGCTTCACCAGCCACTGCTTTTGCTAACAGAGTTTTGCCAGTTCCCGGAGGCCCGACTAACAGCACGCCTTTGGGAATTCGTGCGCCTATTGCCGTAAATCTGTCGGGAGTTTTCAGGAATTCAACAACTTCGACTAATTCAGTTTTAGCCTCTTCTACTCCAGCCACATCAGCAAAAGTAATTTTCGCCGATTCGCCTTCTACATAGACCTTAGCTTTGCTTTTGCCGAGCGAGAGCGCACCCTGAGGCCCGCCACCCTGCCTGTTCATGAAAAATTGAAAAATCGCCACAAAAATCAGCGGCGGAACCACCCAGCTTAGAACACTGCCAATCCAGCCATTTTTGGCAGGGGGAGTTGCCGCAAATTCAACGCCTTTTTCTTGCAAAAGTTTAGGCAATTCCAGGTCAAAAATCGGCGTAGTTGACAGCACTTGACCTGGTTGATCGCCTTCGCCTTTGAGTTGGTAGCGAATTTCATTTTGACCTACCGAAGCTCGGACTACATCTTGTTCTTGTACTTGATGGACGAACAAGCTGTAAGGCACTTGCGGAATTTGCGGGCCGAACAAATTCGGTAAAAAGATGTTGGCCAGCAGAAACAAACTTGAGAGCAATAACAAGACATTGCTAATTTGTCGAAAACGAGGTGGTTGGGGCTGGTCTTTAATGGCCATTGATAGCTGTCATCCTTTGATTTAAAGCTGTTTTATTCATCTATTTTCTCATCAAATACCCACACACTGTTAAGCGGATTTCCTCACTTTTTCGGGTGGGTTAACCCGCTAGCACGGATTTGCTATTATTAACAATGTTTTTTACGAACCGCGAAGACGGTAAGGACACAAAGGAAGAGAAGAGAAGAGCGTTATAGTATGTAGGGTGCGCCGAAGATCACCGAATATTTATGCAGCTTCTGGGTTTAACTGAATCATTTCCCAAGTAGTATAAGTGCCGATCGCACCCCAAATCACGTAAGGCAAAAGTAACCAAGCCGCGGTTTGAGAAATCGGCAAAACAGCCAACGTCAACACAGCACCCACAATCTCGCCAGCCCCTCCCAAAATCGTCCCTACTTTGAGACTTTTGGCTCTGAGAGTAGCAGGAATATAAGCAACTGTGACAATTTCTAAAAGCAAGTATAAAGCCATCAACAGCCATGTTTTAAGGCTCCCTGGCTCCTGTTCCCACACGACAGCAGCGCTGCCGGCCCCGCAAGCAAAAATCGCCGTCCAAATTAACGGAATAGCAGGCTCAAAAAACATCCAATCCGGTCTTTGAAGTTTGACGGCCCAATTAATATCGCGCAGTTTAAAAAACAGAGTACCGAAGGCGACTAAGAAAGTCACGCCGCCGATAATCATCCAAGATTCAATCATGGTTTTCAACTTTCCAATTGCTCGATCGCTCATTAAGTTGATCGTCCCAACTTACAGCCGAACTTCCATCCGCCTTTAGCAATAACTTTTGTAAAGCCCGATGCAATTATTGCTAACCGCCCGACACATTTTTAGCAAACTCATCGCGTCCAGACACCAAATTAGCTGGAACGCCGTTAGGGTAATTTTGTGCGATTAAAGCTTGCAACTTTTGCACTCGGTTTTCAGGGTTGGGGTGAGAACTCAAAAACTCCGGCGGCGCTTCGCCCTTCCTAGCAGCACCGAGAATTTGCATCACCTCAACAATACCTCTAGGATCGTAACCAGCTTCGGTCATAAACCGAAAACCGAGCTGATCGCTCTCAAGTTCATCCGATCTACCGTACCGCAAACCGACAACTTGATTGACAGCTTGAGCAATTAATGCTGCCTGCTGACCACCCCCGCGATCGTCGCTAGTAGCCACCCCAACCGCCGTTACCAAAGACCTGCCGAACTGCTGTTTTGCCAAGTGTTCTGCACCGTGGCGCGCCACAACGTGACCGGCTTCGTGCCCCAGTATAGCGGCCAACTGAGCCTCCGAATTTAGCCGCCGCAGCAGCCCCGCAGTAATGAAAACTTGTCCCCCCGGTAAAGCAAAAGCATTGACAGTTTGGGGGTCTCGCAGCAGGTGGAATTGAAACGGATAACCCGCTTGTTTCGCCGCCGAACCGTTGACTATTCGTTCGCCGACTCGATCGACATACTGCTGAATACTCTCGCTGGGATAAAGCCCCCCGTGCTGAGCAGCCATTTTATCTCGCGCCTGCAATCCCAAAACTATCTCTTGGCGGGGAGAAAGCTGCACCCGCTGTCTCTCTCCTGTTACCGGATTTTGTACGTCGTTTGTAAAATAGGTAATTGCCCCAAAAAATGCCATTAATAGCCCGATCGCGGCTCGAAATAAAAATTTATTCACAGGCTTTATACCTAAAAAGTTTCGCGATTAGAATACTATGGTGACAGATCTCTCGACATCTGTCTGAAGTATCAAGAAGGGAAAGTTGTTTGAGTTTTTTTGGATGATTGGCGAACAAGGCTTTTTTTAAACGAACCGCGAAGGCGCGTTAGCGAAGCGGCGCGTTAGCGCTAGGACACGAAGGAAGAGAAGAAGAGAAGAAGAAGGTTATAGTTATTAAATTGGTTAAACTGAGATGTTGCACCATTATCAGCAACAGGCTTTTCGGCCTGTTCCACAAAGAATAGATTTTCTTGTGGAACAGGCCGAAAAGCCTGTTCCGAAAAGGCTAATTGAGAATGGTGGAACCTATGAGTTAAATCAGTTGAATCCTTTACAAAATCAGTTGCCGAACTTCCTTCGCAATATGTTTCAAGCTACCCGCCGCCGCCTCGCTATTTGGTACACTGCCGTTACTGCTGTATTGTTACTTGTATTCGCCACAGGTTTCTATTTTTACGTCCGCACTACTTTGATCGATCGCATTGATGACACCCTCCATCACGTTGTCGAAGTAATAGAGCGAACTCTCGTTATCGAACCGCTAACTTTCCCTAGTACCACAGATAAAAATAAATTGCAAGTTAATATTCAAGCGAGTTTTCGAGATAGCACTGATGCAGTAGAAGACGACCACATTGATTTAGAATGGTTCAGTCCTACGGGCGAATTGCTGTGGTCTACTTTATCGGAACCGCTGAATATTCCCATTCACGCTAACCGTACTGGCGAAACAGTTTGGATAATTAATAATAAGTTACAGTCCGATCAAAACTATTCCCTCAGACAAGTAACGCAGCGAGTACAAAGTGGCCGCCAAGTTCTGGGATATTTGCGAGTCAGCCATCCTTGGTTTGAAGTGACAAAACCCATCCGCCAATTAATTCTTGATTTGATTTTGGGCGCGAGTTTAACTCTAATTTGCGTTGCAGCTATTGGCTGGCTGCTGTCGGGATTGGCTATGAAACCTGTGCGGGAGTCTTACGGGCGTCTCAAACAGTTTACTGCTGATGCTTCTCACGAACTCAGAAATCCGATCGCCACTATTCAAACTAACGTCCAAGTAGCTTTGGCGGAACCGGATATCGAACCGCAGCAGCATCAACAGCTACAAGTTATCGAACGCCTTACCCGCCGTTTGGGGCGCTTGGTTGACGATTTGCTGTTTTTAGCCAGACAAGATAGCGGTATCGTGCAGCAGCAGTGGATTGAAGTTCCCCTCGATGCTTTGCTGATGGAGGTAATTGAAGAACAACAGGCGATCGCCACTACCCAAAATCTCTCTCTTTCTTTGGAAATTGTCGATCTGCCCAACGCTGACGACAACTTTACACTGTTGGGAGACTGGGATCAACTAGCCCGACTTTTTACCAATATCGTCAGCAACGCCGTGCAGTACACGCCCTCTGGAGGTCAAATTCAAGTAGAGTTGGATGTGGCAGCTAAAAACAAAAGAAATTCGCCGATGTTAAATCCAGCGCTGCAAATAAAAGTAACAGACACCGGCATCGGAATTTCCACAGAAGCCCTGCCACATTTATTCGATCGATTCTACCGCGCAGATCCCGCCCGCACCCACCGCAGCGCCGCCGGTTCCGGTTTAGGATTAGCCATCGCCAAAGCAATTGTCGAAAATCACCGCGGCCAAATCCGCATAGACAGCCAAGTCGATCGAGGTACCGCCGTTACCGTCACCCTCCCCGCCCACCAATCAGAACAATTCCGCCTTTAAAACTTCCCGTCTTCCTCTCTTCCTCTGCGCCCTCTGGGCCCTCTGCGGTTTAAAAAAAATCTACCCCTCAAACCCTTATTCTTCCTACCTCGCGCCCAAACCCAGCTATTAAAATTCATTTACGCCATAGATTAACATAAACGTTGTTGGAAAACCTCGATCGAACTTGTGAGGAGTTATTTATGTTTCGCCACAATCTACCGTTTAAAAAAATCAGCTTGCTAGTAGCCACCTGCGGAGGTTTACTCGTTAGTCTCGCAACACTTTCCCAAGCCGGCGGCCCCCCGCCCCAACAAGGAAAACCCGTTTCCCAACCCGCAGAGACTCCCTCAGAGACTCCCGCAGCCACTGAAGAACCCGTCAGTGAACCAACTCCGGCTGCGAGTCCGAGCCCCAGCGGGATGCCATCTACACCCACAGACGCGCCTCCCCGCTTCCCACTGCCCAGTGCGCGAGTTACGCCTGCCGAAGGCGGGATAGTAATTAAACTGGTGAATACCACCAATGCTGTCATCAATTATCAAATCGTAGGCGTTACCCAGCCGCGCACTCTCGGCGAACAATCGGAAATTTTGCTTCAAACCCTCCCAGTACCAATAACCCTCACTTACCAGCGCCCAGACGGCGGATTGGTGCTGGTTCGCCCCCAAGCAACCGCGATGCCGGGAATGTTGCAAGTCAGTTTCGGCGCGACAACTGAGGTTGCCGCTGATACAAAATCTCTGGAAATTCAGGAAGATGGGAGGGTATTTTTGAATTAGGTTAATTGGTTAATTGGTTGACGGTTGACTGTTGACGGTTGACGGTTGACTGTTACCATTCGTGTCAACTTAAGACTAAAATCCCTAATAAATATCGTTTATCGTTGAGTTTCGATGCCCCCTAATCCCCTTATTAAGGGGGGGATAAGAGTATTCTTACTTCCCCTCTAACTCCCATTAATAAAGCGGGAAGAGCATTCAAAATCCCCTTTCTTAAGGGGGATTTAGGAGCGTCGAAACTTCGATACAAACGAGATATTATACACAGGGTTTTAGTATTATGTTGACACCGATGGGCTGTTACTAATTCCCAATTTCCAATTCCAAATTCCCAGTTAACCGTCAATCGCCGAGTAACAAAGGAGGTAACTTAGTAAAAGGTAAATCCTCGTTGACGGCATCAATTTCTTCTTGTTCTCTTTCGTTGATTTGACCGATATAAGACTTAAGAATTTGCGCCAGACGGTTGTTATAAAATCGGTGCAAACTATAATTGGGCGTAGCTGGAAAGCCGCGCCGTTTTTTGTGCCGCCCGCCCGCACCGGGATCGAAGCTTTGGATGCCCCGATCGATCGCCCATTCGATCGGCGTATAGTAACAAGCATCGAAGTGCAAGCAGTCTATTTCCTGCAAACTGCCCCAATAACGCCCGTACAGCCGATCGCCCTTATACAAACAAAAAGACATACCCACCGGCTGTCTCTCATCTTCCTTGTCGTAGGCGGCTACAAATAAAACTCGATCGCGATAATTGTGGTGCAACTGTTCAAAAAATCGCTTAGTCAAATACTTGCTTCCCCACCAACCAAATTTGTCGCAAGTATTCTCATAAAAAGTATACATTTGAGCAAACATGGCTTGGGGAATTTCATCACCTGTCAGCGTTTTTATCAACAAACCAGCTTGATCGACTGCTTTGCGTTCGCGTTTGATATTGCGGCGCTGGTTGGCATTAAATGCGCCTAAATAATTGTCAAAATTTTGATAGCCTTGATTTTGCCAAATATAGCTGTGGTGCAGCCAACTGCTGAAACCGTGGCGTTCCATTCTTTCGCGCCATTCTGGATCGACATAAAGGAAATTGCAACCGGAGATATTGTGGCGATCGCAAAAATGGTCGATCGCGCTTACCATTACTCCAGTTAACTCGTCTTCATCTTCTCCCTCGGCAATCAAAAACCGATAGCCTTCAGCCGGAGTAAACGGCGTCATTCCCATCAATTTGGGATAATATTGAACACCCAAACGTTGAGCTAAATCCGCCCACTGATTATCGAATACAAATTCGCCGTAACTGTGACTTTTGACATAAAGTGGCGCGCAAGCAATCAACTGTTTGTCTCGCCAGACTGTTAAGTGATGCGGTAGCCAACCGGTTTTACCTGTCGCACTGCCCGATACTTCGAGATTGTTAAGCCAATCCCATTCCAGAAATGGAGTTTTTAGTGGCATCGCCAAGGTATCCCACGACACTTGCGGGATTTCGCCTATTTTGCTAATCCAGGCTACAGAATATTCAGGTTTTGGCTGTTTCAGCATAGGGAGATTTGTGCGTAGAGCGATCGAACTTCATTTAAGTTAATACAATCTCCCCTGCTTGTGTAATTACTCGCCACAGGCAAGATGCCTGTGCCACACAAGTGTTGTGGGGTGGGTTTCTAGCCCGCCACAGGCAAGATGCCTGTGCCACACAAGTGTTGTGGGGTGGGCTTCTAGCCCGCCCCGAATCTATAATGCAAAAACACCTCTTGTCCCACCTGTTTAACCGCCAAAAGCTCCAATTTCGGGGCTAAATCCGCCAAAAAACCCTCTCCCTCCACAGGTGTCGGTGCATCCGCCCCGCCCAAAATTAACGGGCACACCGTCAGCCAAAGTTCGTCTACCAAGCCTGCAGCTAGCACAGAGGCTACCAGTTTTCCCCCGCCCAGAATCGCCAAGCGTTTGATACCGAAGCTTGCTAGCTGTTGAAACCCATCAATCCAATCAATCTCTCCACCTGCGGTTTTTGCATAGATGATTCGATCGAACATCGAAGGAAGAAGGAAGAAGGAAGAAGGAAGAGGGAAGAGGGAAGAAGGAAGAGGAGACGGCAATGCCGTTTCCCTACTGTCTTGCCCTGTCAGCAGCCAGCGAGGCACCGGTTGCTGGAAAAACCGCAAGTTTGGTTCAAATTGAGACGATCGCGAACATACAATTTGCACCGGTTGTGGGGGCTTCCCTTGCAGTTCCCTCTGTTTGACCAATTCCGGCGAAATCACTCTCATCGTCGTCCCATAAGCCTGTAAAGTGCCGTTGCCGAACAAAACCGCGTCACTTGCTGCTACTTGCTGTTCGAGGTGGGCTTTGTCGTTGGCAGAACCGAATCTCGCGGGCGATCGCACTGCATCTGCAATTTTACCGTCGGCACTAATCGCGAGTATTACTGTGGCGTGAGGTTCAGTCATGACTTATCAGAATTTCCCAGAACATTTAACTGTAGCAATTCACAACTATTTGTAAAGTTTGTTTTCAACTCGCTCCCACGGGTTTTATTTGACGGATAATGTGGGTTTATTTATTTTGCAACCCCAGCGATCGCCCTAGCAAAGTATTTACTTTTCTTTACAAACAGCAGATCAAAAAACGGCGCGACAGGTAAAAATTTCGTTGCAGACTTCAAATGCGTCGCGCGATCGACTAGAGTAAAAAAAATGGCTTTATCCGTTTATTCATCGCAAAGGAAACAAAGCTCATGGTTCAACGCGGTTCTACAGTTCGGATTCTCCGCAAAGAATCCTTCTGGTATCAAGAAGTGGGCACCGTTGCTACGGTAGACCAAAGCGGCATTAAATACCCAGTTATCGTTCGCTTTGACAAAGTAAATTATGCCGGCGTCAACACCAACAACTTCGCCCAAAGCGAATTAGTGGAAGTAGCAGCACCCAAAGCAAAAGCGAAAACAGGGACTCCAGTAGCTTCCGGCGGCAAACAAACCACGCTGGACGAGAAAACGCGGAAAACCGGCAGCGGTGGCGCCCCCCAGCAGCCGAAAACTTCAACCGACAGCAAACCCGGTGCCGAAGTGGCCGGCAGCGTCGAAGGTTCGCCAAATCAAGGAACAGAACAACGCTAATTGTGCCAGAACTGCCAGAAGTTGAAACTATTTGCCGGGGTTTGAATCAAGCAACCCTCGATCGAGAAATGTTGGGCGGCGACGTGTTGTTAAACAGCACGATCGCCCGCTCAATCTCTGCGACCGATTTTTTGACGAAACTCAAAGGAAAGTCGATCGCCCGCTGGTACAGACGCGGCAAATACCTCCTGGCAGAACTATCTCAATTCCCAGAAGGAGAAAGGGAAAAAGGGAAAGGGGGAGAATTTAGGGCTCAAACTCCAAGTTCTTCCACTCTTCCTTCTTCCTTCCTCGTTCCTTCAAAAGCCGGCTGGTTGGGCGTGCACCTGCGGATGACAGGACAACTGCTGTGGGTGAACCGATCCGAACCCCTGCAAAAACACGCGCGAGTACGGCTATTTTTTGAAGGAAACCAAGAATTGCGGTTTGTAGACCAGCGCACCTTCGGGCAAATGTGGTACGTGCCGGCAGAAACCGAGGTTTCGAGCACTGTCGTCGGTCTGAAACTCTTAGGCCCCGAACCATTTTCAGACGAGTTTACAACAGAATATTTGGCCCGCAAGCTGCACCGGCGGGCGCGACCCATTAAAACAGCTTTGCTAGACCAGTCACTGATAGCTGGTTTGGGCAATATTTACGCAGACGAAACTTTGTTTTTGTCGGGAGTGATGCCCACAACTCTGTGCGCGGATTTGACCGCAGAGCAAATTGGGCGCATCCATACAGCTATTATTCAAGTTTTACAGAAGGCGATCGCATCCGGTGGCACCACTTTTAGCAATTTTCTCAACGTCCAAGGTGTCAACGGCAACTACGGCGGCGTCGCTTGGGTGTACAATCGCGCCGGTCAACCCTGCCGCACTTGCTCCACAACCATCGAACGTATAAAATTAGCAGGGCGATCGACTCATTTTTGCCCCATTTGTCAGACATAGGAAGCAGTCAATGGATTTTAGGCTTTAGATTTTAGATTTTAGATGTACCCCACGAATCGCACTCCTTTATTCCTTAGTCAGCTTGGAGTGACTTCGTTTGTTTAGTAGCGATTTCAATCGCAGAGTGACTTTCCAGCCAAATCTAGATTAAAATTTGTATAGTTTTTTAAACTAAACAAAGCAAGTTATGGCAATCAAGAAAGGCAGCATAGTTCGCGCTGTACGCGAAAAATTGGAAAACAGTCTAGAAGCCAAAGCCAGCGACCAGCGCTTTTCCTCGTATATATTTGAAACAAAGGGCGAAGTGATGGATGTTCGTGGCGACTATGCCTTCGTCAAATTTGGCAAAGTTCCCACCCCCAATATTTGGCTGCGGGTAGACCAACTCGAAGATTTTAAGTAACTCACGAAAACTAAACATCACTGTTCTTGATGTAGCGAAGGGTGCACACCGCGCACCTTTCCCCAATTAAGTTGATTGCTAAAATCTAAAATCTAAAATCTAAAATCTAAAACCTAAAACCCAATGAATTCTCCATCAAACCGCGTATCAATTATTGGTGCAGGCAAAGTCGGCAGTACGTTAGCCCAACGAATTGCTGAGAAAAATCTGGCAGATGTAGTATTGCTAGATATTGTGGAGGGTTGGCCGCAGGGCGTTGCTTTGGATTTGATGGAAGCTAGGGGAGTGGAACGCCACGATCGCCAAATTGTCGGTACAAATGATTATACAGATACGGCAAACTCAAATATCATAGTAATTGCGGCCGGAGTGCCGCGCAAACCCGGTATCAATCGGGAAGATTTAATTAAAATCAATGCTCGAATTGTCACCGAAGCCACAAAACAGGCGATCGAGCATTCTCCCGAAGCAATCTTAATCACAGTCACAAATCCCCTAGATATCATGACTTATTTAGCTTGGGAAGCTGCGGATTTGCCAAAACACCGAGTCATGGGGATGGGAGGAGTTCTCGACTCCGCCCGCTTTCAAACTTTTATTGCTATGGAATTGGGCGTTTCAAATGCTGAAGTCAATGCAACTGTCATCGGTTCTCATGGCGATTTGATGGTTCCTTTGCCCCGCTATTCTACTGTCAACGGTATTCCCATCAATCAACTTATGGATGCTGGGGCGATCGATCGAATCGTACAGCGGACTCGCCACGGCGGCGCAGAAATTGTAGAATTGATGAAGACTGGTAGTGCTTATTTTGCACCCGCATCTGCTGTCTGCTTGATGGTAGAATCTATTTTATTTAATCAGTCGCGACTCTTGCCTTGCTGCGTTTATTTGCACGGCGAATACGGCGTGCAAGATATCTTTTTAGGAGTGCCCTGCCGCCTGGGATATCAGGGAGTCGAACAAATAGTGGAACTCGAACTCAGCGATACTGAAAGAACAGCCTTTATCGAGTCGGGCAAATTAGTTGCCCAAAATATTGAGGAAGCGAAGGCAATACTGAAAACTGCTTCTTAAGCTGTCGAGTATTTAAATTACATATTGTCTGTTCCCCGTTTCCCGTTTCCTGTTCCCTTTCACCAAATTCTCACACCCTATTTAAATGCACAACAGCTTAAGCTTGTAGCAATTCGTCGATCGCAGCAGCCGATCGCTCGTCGCTTCAATATAATAATTTATACTGAGTATGACAGTGTGATCGCTCTTTCGTAAGTTGGCTTCGAGGATTTAAACCTCGCTTTGATAAATATTTTAATCATGCTTGTTATTCTGTATTTAACAAGCAGAAAATGGGTAGCAAAAAACTGATAGATAAACACAACATTGTACTATCAAAAATGTGGTAAGAGAGCAAAAAATTGCAAAAGCAATTAATTTTTTTTCGCGACAATGGCATCGAAATTTCTCTAAAAATTTCAGCAATAATCTTCCATTTTTTCTTTACTAAACCAACCAGCAGTTGGTTTTGGGTGATCTCTCACTCGCCATAGTATAGCCTTTCTCAGTAACATGAGGTGCACGCTTGATAAGCGGACATAGGGCATAGGCCTCCGTCGGCATAGGCATCCGTCGGCATAGGGTATACCTCACCAAGATTGAGAACTGCTATATGCCAGAACCACACGGTTGCACTTTAGAGGTAGAAAGCGAAATGCGAGTTTATACGAAATTTATTCTTTTGGCGGTAATAATAAAAAGGTGACAATCGCAACCGAAGGCGAGCCAAAAAAATGTCAAAATTAGTCAGAGACACTGGGAGCATCTCATATTTGTAAAAACACTTCTTCTGGCTTCTTCCTTCTTCCTCTTTCCCCGCAGCAAGAGAGCCTCAAAACTCCAATTTCTACCTTGCCTGCTTTCATTGAGATGCTCCCGATACGCTCCTCCCGATCGCGCAATGGAACCGGGTTTCTTGTTTCCACTTTCGGAGTTTCCCTGAGTTAATTACGTTAATAAACCGGGTTTATGTGTAAGTTTTGTTAGCATTATTATCAATAATTGACAATTAATCAAGTAGCAAATTATGCCACTTTTTCAGTAAATATACGGGAGCTAAGATGGTCGATTGACCTCCAAATCTCGAAAAAATACGGAAATGCAGTGTGAGTAGCTGCTAAGTGCTAGCAGAAGGAGGAGAATAGGTTCTTTGCCTTTTTGAGTTACCAGGCTCAACTTGCAGAGCGCTATTGAGATGCCATCAACCTCGATACCAAAACGCAAAATAACTAAATAAAAAGCATTATGTTTCATGAATACCTGTATCACGAAGTCTGCAACCTGCGCGAGAAACTAGCTCACCTAGAAAGAGAAACGCAGTCTCAAACCTGGTTCAAAAAGCTGCAAGCGCTGATGGGAGTTATTAGCAAAATTCGTGAATCCCTAGACTTAGAAACAATATTCAAAATCACAGCCACCGAAGTTCGGCAACTCCTAAATGCCGATCGAGTCGCCGTCTACCGCTTTCTTCCCGAATCCGAATGGAATGAAGGCGAAGTAGTGTCCGAAGACGTACTGCCCCAATACAGCCCATCTTTGGGAGCAAGAGTCCGCGACTACTGTTTCGGCGAACAATTTGCCGCCAACTATGCCAAAGGATACGTTCAAGCAGTCACGGACATTTACAAAGCCCGGTTGAGTCCTTGTCACCTCAAAATCCTCAAGCGATTTCAAATCCGAGCCAACTTAGTCGTACCCCTACTGCAAGGGCAACACCTGTGGGGATTGCTGTGCATTCACTCCTGCGGTCAACCCCGCCAGTGGCAAGAAGACGAAATCGAATTTGCCAGACAAGTAGGCGACCATTTAGCAGTTGCCATCCACCAAGCCGAACTGCACTTGCAAACCCAGAGGCAAATAGCACAAATCGAAGCGGCACAGCAGAAACTCCGCGACAGCGAGCAAAAATATCACCAAATTCTCGATTCGATCGCCGATATGGTATTAGTCAAAGGCCCCAAATCCAAAATTGTTTGGGCAAATCAAGCATTCCGCGACTATTACGGCATGACTCAAGAGGAGCTTCAAGACATCGTAGACGCACCTTTCGCCGATACCGACAATACTCTCCAGTACATCAAAGATGACGCCTTCGTCTTTGAAACCGGACAGACTCTGCAAATTTCCGAAGAACCGGTGACGCGCTACGACGGAGAAGTGCGGCTGTTCAGCACTGTCAAAACACCCATCCGCAACGCAGACGGCCAAATCGTCATGACTGTCGGCGTCTCCCGCGATATGACGGAACGCAAAAAAGCAGAAGAAGCCGTCCAAGCCAGCGAAAGCAAATACCGCAGCCTGGTAGAAACCTCCCAAGACATGATTTGGTCGGTCGATGCCATCGGGCGCTACACCTTCGTCAACCCAGCAGTTAAGTACATCTACGGTTACGAACCAGAAGAAATGATCGGTCGGCCGTTCTCCGACTTTGTGACACCAGAACAAAGCCAGAAAGATTTAGAAGTTTTCGCCCGGTTGTTTGCCGGAGAATCACTTTTCCAGTACGAAACCACCCAAATCGCCAAAGACGGCAGCATGAAACATTTAATGTTTAACGCCCTTGCCCTCTACGACGAAACCGGAAACTTCCTCGGCACCACCGGTACAGCCACCGACATTACCGATCGCAAGCGCGCAGAAGCAGCCTTACAACACGCCAACGCAGAACTAGAGCGCAGAGTAGAAGCACGCACGGCCGAACTGCGCCAGACTTTTGCCGCCCTCACGGCCAGCGAAACCAAGTTTCGGACGATCGCGGCCACCATGCCCGGAGCTCTGTTCCAATTTTGCAACCGTGACGGAGTTTGGCGCATTGACTACATGAGCGATCGCATCGAATATATCAGTGGCGTCACAGCAGCAGAAATGATGCGAGACATGAATACATTCATTTCCCGCGTCCACCCTGAAGACTTGGAAAGCTACATCGCCTCCGTCAACGAAGCCGTAGAAAACCTCTCCCTGTGGCACTACGAAGGGCGGTTAGTCAAGCCCGACGGTGAGATTCGCTGGTGGCAGGGCGACTCCATGCCCACCCGCAGCGAGAACGGCGAAATCGTATTTTGCGGGGTATTATTCGACATTACCGATCGCAAAGTTGCCGAAACCGCCATCCGCAATAGCCAGCGGCAGCTACAAGAAGCCCAGAGACTCGCCCACGTCGGCAATTGGGAACTCGACGCAGCCACCGAAACCCTCACTTGGTCGGAAGAACTTTTTCGCATCTTCGGACTCGAACCGGCCCCCATCGCGCCCAACCTAGCCGAACAGGTCGCTCTGATTCATCCAGAAGATTTGGAATTGTGGCAAACTCAAGTGCAGCGGGGACTCGCAACAGGCATCCCTTTTGATTTTGACTTTCGCCTTTACCGTCCCGACGGCATCTTGCGACACGTGAACGCCGTGGGCCAAGCGGAAACCGATGTGAACGGCAAGGTGGTAAAACTGTTCGGTACGGTGATCGATATTACCGATCGCAAAGCCGCCGAAGCAGCACTGCGGCAAGCAGCAGTCGAGTTAGAAGACAGAGTGAGCGAGCGCACGGCCGAACTTTCCCAAGCAGTCACCCAATTAGAACAAGAAATTGGCGATCGCAAACAGGCAGAAGCAGCGCTGCAAGTTTCCGAGCAAAACCTGCGAACCATATTTAACAATGTCTACGATGCTATCTTCATTCACGATTTAGAAGGAAATATTCTCGATGTCAATAATCGAATGTTAGAAATGTACGGAGTGAGCCAGGAACAAGCAACAAAATTATCAACTAAAAATGACTATTCAAGTGGCGACAATCCCATTGAACAAATGGAAGAACTTTGGGAAAGAGTATTAGCCGGCGAAACAGGTCGCGTGGAATGGAAAGCAAGGCGTCCCAACGACGGTTCAACTTTTGATGCAGAAATTGCCCTGTCCCGAATTCATCTCAACGGCAATCTCAGGGTCATTGCCAACGTCCGAGATATTAGCGATCGCAAACAGGCAGAAGCAGAACTGCAACAGGCTCAACAGTTTATGGAATCTGTGCTCAACACCATACCCGTAGGAGTATTTGCCAAAGAAGCAGAAGACTTGCGATTTGTACTGTGGAACCCGGCGGCCCAAGAGTTGCTCGGTTTCAGTGAAGCAGAAGTTAGGGGCAAAAATGATTACGACTTTTTCCCCAGAGAACAAGCCGAGTTTTTCACCGCCAAAGACCGGGAAGCCCTCGCCAGCGGGCAAATTGTAGACATTCCCGAAGAACTGATTCAAACAAGAGAAGGCGATACTCGCATATTTCATACGAAGAAAACCGCAATACTCGATGCTGATGGCAAACCGCAATATCTATTAGCTGTCACCGAAGACATTACCGATCGCAAGCGGGGAGAAATTGCCTTGAGGCGATCGGAAGCCCGACTCAGACAGCAGGCCGATCGAGAAAAATTGCTCAACAGTCTCACCGCTCAAATTCGCAATTCCCTCGATTTCGACAGCATCATTGCTGTCGCCGTCCAAGAAATTCGCGCTTTCCTGCAGATCGATCGCTGCAATTTTGCCTGGTATCGTGGCGACGGGGAGGATGCTTTCTGGGAAATTATTAAAGAATCTCGCCTCCCCGAACTTCCCGATTTAATAGGTTGCTATCAAGCTTCCGACTTAGGTTCTATGGGAGAAAAACTCTTGCATATGGAAATGCTGCTGGTGGATGATGTCGAAACAGTGCCAGATCATGTTTGGAGAAAGTCTCTTAACTCTCTGGGCTACCGATCTGTGTTGGCAATTCCGATACAGGCACTTTCGGGAGTAGTGAGCGTTGTTACCTGCGCCCACTCCGCTGCTGTGCGACCCTGGAGTGAGGGCGAAGTAGAATTATTGCAAGCAGTTACAGTTCAATTGGCGATCGCTCTCAACCAAGCCGATCTTTACGCCCAAACTCGCAATAAAGCTCGCGAATTAGAGAAAACTTTGCAGAAATTAACCAGCACTCAATCGCAGTTAATTCAAAATGAAAAAATGTCAAGTCTCGGTCAACTTGTGGCAGGAGTCGCCCACGAAATCAACAACCCAGTTAACTTTATTTACGGCAATCTCAGCCACGCCAACGACTATACCCAAGACTTGCTACACCTGATCGAACTTTACCAAAACCACTATCCCGATCCAGTCCCGGAAATTCAAGAGGAAGTAGACAATATTGAACTCGACTTTCTGATGAAAGACTTGCCAAAGTTGCTTTCTTCAATGAAAGTCGGTGCAGACAGAATTCAACAAATTGTTGCTTCTCTCCGCACATTTTCCCGCATGGACGAAGCCGAAATGAAAGCCGTCAACATCCACGAGGGCATAGATAGCACCCTGATGATTTTGCAGCACCGGCTCAAAGCTAAACACAATCATCCCGAAATTGAGGTGATTAAAGAATACGCTCAACTGCCCTTAGTAGAATGTTATGCCGGACAGTTAAATCAAGTATTTATGAACATCTTGAGCAATGCTTTGGATGCTTTGGAAGAACGGGATCTGCGCCGTTCTGCTGAGGAAATGCGGCAAAAGCCCAGCAACATCCGCATCCGCACTGAAATATCGCCAGCGGGCAAAGTAATCATTCGGATTGCTGACAACGGGCCGGGAATACCGGAGACTGTCGGCACTCGGCTTTTTGACCCGTTTTTTACCACTAAACCTGTCGGTAAAGGCACTGGGATGGGCTTGTCAATTAGCTATCAAATTGTTACAGACAGACACAACGGGTCGCTGAAATGCACTTCTTCGCCGGGACAGGGTACAGAATTGGCGATCGAGATTCCCCTCAAAGCTAATTGTTAATAGGGAATTGGTAAGTTGTAATTGGCAATTGGCAATTGCGAAAGCGTTACTGTGCGTCAGTTGTGTAATTTTAAACCAGATAAAATCCGGTAGCATAGTCGGGCGTAAAATCCACTCAATACTCAACAATCACGGACGCTACAAGCGGAATTGAACTCATACCAATTTACTATAAAGCTGCATTTAATATAACGCTAAGGATATAGTTCCAACCAAAAAGACATCAGCCTCATTTAGTGTATCTTCATAGTGAATTGGCATCACTCATCTGCGTTAATCTGTGTTAATCTGCCCTCATCTGCGGTTTAAAAAAGAGAATGTATTAACCGCCGATGACAAGGGATTAAGGCGGATTCACACAGAGGAAGAATTCCGATCCTAACAGATGTGATATCATCACCTAAAATCTAATTTGGATGCACCATTTATTCCCTGGTGCATCAGTTTTGAGATTAGGAGTTTGTAGCAAAAATGTCTTCACGGGGTGAGGCACCCTTTACCAATCTGTACCTCAATCAGTCCATAATTGCTATATTACCCAGATTTATCAAGATTTCTGTCACGGCAGAACTTTCCAAAGGTTTAGAAAACCAATATCCCTGAGCTAATTCGCAGTCGAGTTCTCGAAGCTGTGCTAACTGTTCGGCTGTCTCTACACCTTCGGCGATCGCATTTAATCCCAAATTGTGAGCCAAAGTTACGATCGCCCGCACAATCTGCAAAGGCTGACCCCCGTGGTCACCGTTTTCGACAGCCCCCAAGCGGCTCACAAAAGATCGATCGATCTTCAGTGTATCCAGCGGAAAACGGTGCAAGTAACTCAAAGACGAATAGCCAGTACCGAAATCGTCGATCGACAATCGAATATTTCTACCTTTTAATTCGGCTAGCACAATATTGGCTTTCTTGACATTTTCCACGATCGCACTTTCAGTAATCTCCAATTTTAAACAGCTCGGATCGCAGCCAGTTTCTGCTAAAATCTCATCGATTTCCTCGATTAAATTCGGCATACCTAACTGTTTAGGAGAGAGATTGACGCTCATTGTTAATTGCGAAGGAGCAATAATTGGTAATTTAAAATTTGGAATTGGTACCTGGGAAGTTGTACTGAACGTAGCCGAAGAGTTGGTAATTGGGAATTGGGAATTGGTAATAGATGAGTGGAAATCGCTAATCGGGAATTGGTAACTGGGAATTGGTAATTTTTTACTGATTCTTTCTTCCCTGTGACCGATACTGGGGGTACGGTCAGTAAAAGTTCCGTGTTCCTCATGCCCTGTATCTGTTACATCACTAAACTCCCCTACATTGCCCGTTGCCATCTTCCCTGTTGTTACCCTGAGCGAAATCGAAGCGCCTTCTTCCTTCTTGTTACCCTCAGCGACTTGCCCTGAGTGCAGCCGAAGCGAGTCGAAGGGCATTGTTCCAACTTCCATTTGACTTCTTCCCTGTTGCTCGGTTAACATTTCTTGCCAAATCCGCAATTGCTGACAAGCTTCCCGCAACACCCAG
The DNA here is from genome assembly GCF_036701585.1 of Microcoleus sp. POL10_C6. NCBI lineage: Bacteria > Bacillati > Cyanobacteriota > Cyanophyceae > Oscillatoriales > Microcoleaceae > Microcoleus > Microcoleus sp. POL10_C6. The sequence continues at coordinate 74,196 of NZ_JAUBRB010000006.1, forward strand.
GCTCCCAGAGGCACGATCAAACCTGTTTCTTCAGCTACAGGGATAAAAGTAGACGGCGGAACTAGACCCCGAACTGGGTGGTGCCAGCGCACCAAGGCTTCAAAACCTTCGAGCGCACCGCTGGCGAGCGAAACAATCGGTTGGTAGTGCACAATAAAGTGCGAACATTGATCCTTGCTCTCTCCTAATTCCTCCTTGCCCAAAATAGCCAACCGCAAGTCAGTTTCTAACTGCAACAGCGACATAGTTTGGTCGTGCATCGCCAAATTAAACACTTCGTGGCGGGCCTTACCCAAAGCTTTAGCGCGGTACATAGCGATGTCAGCATCGCGTAGGAATTCTTCCGGGTGAGTGTACGAATTCGATTCGCCACTGGCGGTGGCTTCGCCTCGACTGAAAACAATGCCAATGCTAGCGGTGGTAAATACTTCGTGCCCTTCGAGATGAAACGGCTTCGTCAGTTCTTTTTGGATCTTTTTAGCTGCGAGGGTGGCGTCGCTGAGGCTCTGAATGTGATCTAGCAGGATGGTGAATTCGTCTCCCCCCAGTCGGGCGACGGTATCAGAAACCCGGACGCAGGTTTGCAGTCGCTGGGCGAGGGCGATTAGCAGTTTGTCTCCTAAAACGTGTCCTAAAGAATCATTCACTACTTTGAAGCGGTCTAAATCTAGGAAAAGTAAACCAAATTTGTAATCGGGGGACTGATTGGATCGGCGGATGGCTTGTCCTAGCCTGTCGATGAACAAAACCCGGTTGGGCAAACCCGTCAGCGCATCGTGAAAAGCGCCGTGCAGGAGTTGCCGTTCTACTCGCTTGCGCTCGGTGACATCTCGGATAATAATCTGGCCGGCCGTCGAGCCTTGATAAATAGCGGGGATGCCGGCCATTTCAACGTCTATTATTTGTCCGTCGAGCCGCATCAGTTTTTGTTCGGCAAGGTCGAGTGGCTGATTTTCTATCTCGACTAGCCGAATGCGTTCTGTGGCTATTTGCACATAGTTTGGATGGACGAAATGCAATATGGGAAAGCCAATCAGCGCTTCGGGAGAACTCGCACCGAGGAGTTTCGCGCCGGCAGCATTGATGTAGGCGATTTTCCCTTGACTGTGAACGGCGATGGCTTCGGGAGATAGTTCTACTAAACGGCGATAGCGTTCTTCACTTTCTTTGAGAGATACTATCAATTCGCATCGCTCTTTTTCAGCTTGCTGGCGTTCGACTTCCATTTGGTGAACCGCCAGAATTTTACCAATACTTTGAGCCATCAATTCTATAATTTCTATTTCCTCGTACTTGAACTTTCTTTTTTTTATTTCTGGCGAACTAAAACTTAACGTACCGTAAGTTTGATTGTTAACAAATATCGGCGTTCCGATGTAAGATTCCGCCTTGCAGTTCTGATAAGCAGGATGTTCGCGCATCTCAATATCTGCTCCTATATGAGAATACGCAACTGTTTTGTTAAGTTTAATGACGGCCGCGCAGTAGGTATCGCCGAGGTTCAATTCTAAGCCTCGCACGAAGTATTCTAAATCGCTTTTCGCTGCTCGAACAATAAAAGTCTCGTTTTCAACTTCAGCCATGATGCCCATAGAAAGTCCAAACATCAAACAGCCTGCTGTTAGATAATCGTCAACCCGTTCTTCAAAGTTTTGATAATGATAAGTTGTAATCCGGTGCAAGTGTTTCAGATTAGCGCTAAAAGCTGCTAAAGCTTGAGAATTTAAAAATAATTCTTCTTCTGAGCGCTGGCGGTCGGTAATGTCTGTTTGTACTCCAATAAAGTGGGTTAAGTGTCGCCGCGAGTTGTAAACCGGAGCGATCGACAGTTCGTGCCAAAAAGGCGTGCCGTCTTTCCGAAAGTTGCGTAATATAACTTGAGATTCTCTGCCTTCTTCAATCGCAGTTCGCAATTGTTTGGCAGCGGGGCTGTCAGTGTCTGTACCCTGCAAAAATCGGCAATTCTTCCCCATTAACTCGTCTCTGCGATAACCCGTAATCCGCTCAAAACTGGGATTGACATAAATAATCGGATTATCTGCAACGGTTGCGTCGGTGATTGCAATGCCGTTGCTGCAACTTTCGATCGCCCGTTCCATCATTTGTAAGCGCTCTTGCGATATAATGCGCTCGATCGCCGCAGCTAACACATTGGCGATCGCTTCTACAAAATAAACGTCATCTTGACTGAAAACCCGCCCTTGGCTGGTATGAACTCCCAAAATGCCCCAGGCCTGCGAGGAGGAACTGTTCGTTGGTTCTGTTTGTCCCCAGTTGCTCCCCACTCCTCGATTGCCGGGAATAATTACAGTAACACCGCTGACAGCCCGGTGGTTATGCAGTAGCGGCAACTCGCTAAAGCGCGTTTCCACCCGCAAATCTTCGACGATTGTCGGTTCGCCCACTAGCAATGTGTAACCTGCTTGCGATCGGGCAGAAGCGGCAACAGTAGCGCTGCCGACGAGGCCCGGCTGCCAGCCAACCCCCGCTCGCAGCATAAAAGCATGACCAGAGGGCAACAGTTCTAACACCTGGCAATAATCAACGTCCAGGGTTTGAGCAATTAAAACCGCAGCTTTATCCATCAGTGCGGACAAATCTGTTTCGGCCAGGGCCTGCTGCCCCAAGTAAGCGACGGCCGCTTGCTGGCGGGCTCGCGAGTGGATTGACGTGAGCAATTCCTGCTCCTTGGCGGCCACTCGCTTCCGATCCGTAATGTCGGTGAACACCGACAGAACAGCTTTCCCCGACACCAAGGTCAGATACCGCATCGATACACTCGCCCAAAACAGGGTGCCGTCAGCTTTTTTAAGCCGGACTTCTGTCTCGCGGACGTGTCCGTTGCGGGCGAGCCGCAACAGCAATTCCTGGCGCTCTGCCGGTTTGTGGTAGAGCATTTCAGCTTTGTGGCGGTCGATCGACTTGAATCCTGTGAACCCGAAAGCCTGACGACATAAATCGTTACTATAAAGAATTGTGCCGTCCGCCAGACTGCTCACGACCAGGGGTATTGGCATCGAGTTGGCGATCGTCAGCAGTAATTCTTTGGTTCCTTGCAGCTCTTTGTACAAGTCTGGCTTGGAGGCCCAGGCGTGACAGTTTTCAGAGTTTTCAGGGATAAAACTTTCCATTGTTTAATCGATCCATTAGCAGGACAACTTTTTTAAACTTGTGGTCAATCAATACTGCAGACGGTTTTTAATTAGCAGTCGTAGAATAAAAGTTTCAAGGCGATTCGCCCATCGAGCTACCAACGGAAAATCAAGGGTTTCAAACTACGAACTAAAAACAGTCCAGATTATTGGTAAATGACGATTTCAGATGCAGAGGACGATCTACAGTAGCCCACAACACATTAATCTTAACCAGAACTATGCAACTGAAGGCCCCTAAACTGCTCGGCTGAAGTTTGATACCCTGCTCTCCCCTTAAAGACCACATCTGTCTTTGGTATGACAATCTACTGTTTTTAAAGTTGCGTTAAGTTTTGATAAGAGCGAGGTACTTTACCCAATGTGCAGCGGAAGCTCCTAATCTAAAAAGTAAAGTCACCTACTTGCCAACCACCGAATACTATCCGAGGAGAGAGGAGAAATGCTTGAATCATACCGCCGTACCATTGCCGAACGGGCCGCTTTGGGAATTCCACCGCTGCCGCTAGACGCCCAGCAAACGTCGGAACTGTGTGAACTGCTGAAAAATCCGCCGGCTGGAGAAGAAGAAACCTTAATAGAATTATTGCGCGATCGCGTCCCGCCCGGAGTAGACAGCGCCGCCTACGTCAAAGCTGGTTTTTTAACTGGCATTGCTAAAGGCGAAATCCACAGCCCCCTAATTGCTCCCAAATGGGCAGTTTACCTGCTGGGGACAATGATGGGCGGTTACAACGTCCAATCTTTAATCGATTTGCTCAACCCCACTGCCGAAATCGCCATTCCCGCCACCGCCGCCCGGGCACTGAGCAAAACGTTGTTAGTATTCGACGCTTTCCACGACGTTATAGCTTTGTCTGATACCAATCCCTACGCCAAGCAGGTAGTCGATTCTTGGGCGGATGCCGAGTGGTTTACAGGCCGTCCTGTATTGCCAGAAGCGATTACCGTTACAGTCTTCAAAGTTCCTGGAGAAACCAATACTGACGACTTGTCGCCTGCACCTCATGCTACCACGCGGCCGGACATTCCCCTACACGCTTTGGCGATGCTGGAAAGTAAGATGCCTGGGGCTTTACAAACCATTGCAGAATTGAAGCAAAAAGGTCATCCCGTAGCCTATGTTGGTGATGTTGTCGGTACGGGTTCGTCACGGAAATCGGCGATTAATTCCGTGCTCTGGCACATTGGCAATGATATTCCGTTTGTGCCGAACAAACGCAGTGGCGGTTATATTTTAGGAGGTGCGATCGCCCCGATATTCTTCAATACCGCTGAAGATTCCGGTGCATTGCCGATCGAATGCGATGTCTCCAAAATGGAAACAGGAATGGTAATTACCATCCATCCCTACAAAGGCGAAATCACCAACGAAGCCGGAGAAATTATCTCCACATTCACCCTCAAACCTGACACAATTCTAGACGAAGTTCGCGCAGGTGGCCGAATTCCGCTATTAATTGGACGCACTTTAACCGACAAAACCCGCGCAGCTTTAGGACTAGCACCTAGCACTATTTTTACCCGTCCTACAATCCCAGTAGATACGGGCAAAGGCTTCACTTTAGCACAAAAAATGGTAGGCAAAGCTTGCGGTTTGTCAGGCGTTCGTCCCGGTACATCTTGCGAACCAGTAATGACAACAGTCGGCTCGCAAGATACCACCGGACCAATGACTCGGGACGAATTGAAAGAACTTGCTTGTTTGGGATTTAGCGCTGATTTGGTTATTCAAAGTTTCTGCCACACCGCCGCTTATCCAAAACCAGTTGATGTCAAAACTCACCATGAATTGCCCGATTTCATGGCAGAGCGCGCCGGCATAGCTTTGCGGCCGGGAGACGGCATTATTCACTCTTGGCTGAACCGAATGTTATTGCCAGATACAGTGGGAACGGGCGGCGATTCTCACACTCGTTTTCCCCTGGGAATTTCCTTTCCTGCAGGTTCGGGATTGGTGGCATTTGCTGCTGCCTTGGGCGTCATGCCTTTGGATATGCCGGAATCGGTATTAGTGCGGTTTAAAGGCGAATTGCAGCCGGGAGTAACGCTGCGGGATGTTGTGAATGCAATTCCCTATGTGGCAATTCAAAAAGGTTTGCTGACAGTCTCGAAACAGAACAAGAAAAACATCTTTTCTGGACGGATTATGGAGATTGAAGGTTTGCCCGATTTGAAGGTAGAGCAGGCTTTTGAATTGACCGATGCGTCGGCCGAGCGTTCTTGCGCCGGATGCACGATTAAATTGAGCGTGGAGACTGTTTCCGAGTACATTCGCTCCAATGTCGCGCTGCTGAAAAATATGGTGGCGCGGGGCTATCAAGATGCGCGGACGATGATGCGCCGGGTGGCGAAGATGGAGGAATGGCTGGCTAATCCGGTGCTGATGGAGGCGGATGCTGATGCGGAATACGTTGAAATCATCGAAATCGATCTGAACGAGATTAAAGAGCCAATTGTGGCTGCTCCGAATGACCCGGATAATGTTAAGTTGTTGAGTGACGTTGCGGGCGATCGGGTTGACGAAGTATTTGTCGGTTCCTGCATGACAAATATTGGTCACTACCGCGCCACAGCGAAGGTATTGGAAGGTGCAGGGGAAGTGAAAACTCGCCTGTGGATTTGTCCGCCAACTCGCATGGACGAACAGCAACTCAAAGAAGAAGGTTATTACAGCATTTTTGGGGCCGCTGGAGCGCGCACAGAAATGCCCGGTTGCAGTCTTTGTATGGGGAATCAAGCGCGGGTTAAAGATGCGACAACGGTTTTTTCAACTTCTACTCGTAACTTTAACAACCGCATGGGCAAAGATGCACAAGTATATCTCGGTTCGGCGGAATTGGCGGCCGTTTGTTCGCTGTTAGGTCGCATTCCTACAGTCCAAGAATACAATGACATTGTGTCGAAGAGAATCGATCCTTTTGCTGGTGATTTGTATCGCTATTTGAATTTCGATCAAATTGCTGGTTTTGAGGATGAAGGGCGAGTGATTGCTTTGGAAGATATGCCTCGAATTGAGGATATTTTGGGGATTCCTGATGGTGTGTTGAGCAAGTAATATCATCGAAGCTGACTCAGATGGTTATTTTGAACCGCAGATAAACGCAGATGTACGCAGATGAATTAATTTTATCTGCGTACATTTCTGTTCATCCGCTGAGATCTGCGGTTCAAGAATTGTCCATAATCTGGATGAATCATCCCCGTCTTTTGTTTACAATATAAGTAGAGTCGAGCTCTATCGCCAATCTCTAATTCCCATCCAGGATATCGACCTGCCAATTCCTATAAATCCGATTGAGGAGAAAAAAAGTATGTCTGAACGAGATTTAATCACTGAAAACCCAGAGACACCAACTTCAGCGCCAGCAATTCGCATTGGTAATGAAATGGTAGAGTTTCTCAGTGTAATTCAGCAAACTCCGAGAGAATATTGGCCTAATTTGCTTAAAATGATGAGGTTATTTCTGGAAACTGTGACAGTTAAGCCAGGATTGTCGAAACCCGCCGAGACACCTGAAAATGTAGATTTTACTAAAGTGTCGAAGGAGGGAAGTATCAACAGAAATCAAGCTATGACCAGAGCAATGCGAGCGGGGCTAAAGGAAGGAAATGAGGATAACGAAAAACCAGAAATTATCGATCCTTTACAGCAGCACGAAGCTCTGAGCAAGCTGTTACAGTCTTGGGTAGATGATGGAGATGAACAGGAGCAAACAGAAACCGCTGAAGTTCTCCGCAAGGCACTAGAAGAAAGCCCCGTGCATATATAAGAGCATTCCATGAGCAGAATAGTGTTGTTAGATTCGGGGCCATTAGGAATTGTTACAAATCCAAAAGCCGACTCTCCTTTATATCAAGAGGGCCAACTTTGGCTGCAATCTTTGCCACTGAAAGGTTACATTGTCATGCTTCCTGAAATTGCTGACTATGAGGTGAGGCGCGAATTAATTCGTGCAGGTAAAACGGCAGGTATTAGACGACTCGATCAACTTAAATCGCAAATCCCCTACCGTCCTTTGACTACCGAGGTAATGCTTTTAGCGGCTCAGTTGTGGGCACAAGCGAGAATGAGAGGAAGACCAACCGCAGAAGCCAATGCACTTGACGGTGATGTGATTTTGGCGGCGCAAGCAATATTGGAGGCAAGTGAAGGCCATGAGGTGGTAATTGCTACAACAAATGTGGGGCATTTGTCGCAATTTGTTGATGCTCGCGAGTGGCGGCTAATTGAGTAATCTTTAAATCCATCGCACTTAGCCAATCCCTGCTATACTTTGAACTACAGATATTTTTACAGACACCGTTGGCGAGATAAACAGGATGGTGGAAACAGTGGAGACAAGCGAAAAAATTGACGATCGCACACAAACCCGCTACTGGGGTCAAGTTACAGTCATAGACGCGGGCGATCGTTATAAGATCAATCGCATTGAAGTCAAGCCGGGGCATCACATCAGCACCCAAATGCACTATCACCGCAGCGAGCACTGGGTTGTCGTCTCTGGTACCGCTAAAGTTATCTGCGACGACAAAGAGACGATTCTCATGCAGAAACAGTCAACCTACGTTCCCATGAATACTGCTCACCGCGTAGAAAATCCCGGCGTTATTCCCCTGGTGATGATTGAAATCCAAAATGGTGAATACCTCGGCGATGATGACATTATCCGCTTCGCCCAAGATGCTCACGAGGCAGATTGATCGTAGATACAAATATGAAGCAATCGCAGACGCCAGGGAAAAGCTTCCGCACACCGAAGAATGACCTACGCTACGCAGCGACCGGAAACAAGATAAATCCTACAATTAAAAATTTAGGGGCAATTCTGAAATTGCCCCTACCTTATTATATTAACTTTGTTAAGCACCAGAATTTGATATAGCAAGTGGCGATCGTCCTACGGCAAAGAAGCGTTTTTCAAATCTACATTTGCCATATTGGCATTCTTTAAATTAGCACCTGTCAAGTCCGAACCGTTCAAATTTGCACCGTTCAAATTTGCATTGGTCAAATTTGCATCCCGCAAGTTGACTCCCTGTACGTCTATTCCCGCCAAACTTCCCCCTCTGAGGCTGACATTAGCTAAATTCGCTAGAGACTGGCGAGCATTTCTCAGGTTCGCACCCGCCAAATTGGCGCTTTCTAAATTAGCGCCGATTAAATTAGCGCTGGTGAGGTTGGTATTTTTCAAAGTGGCAATCACTAAACCCGCCAGACTCAGATTAGCGCGGCTCAAATCAGCACCCTCCAAATTAGCCCCGTGCATTTTAGCCCCAATTAAACTCGCACCTTGCAATTTAGCTTGTGTCAGATTTGCTTCGTTCAGCTTGGCTTCGTCCAAATTTGCACCGTTCAAATTTGCACCTCTGAGATTCGCACCGCTCAAATCTGCCCCGCTCAGATCAATACCAGCAAGCTGCGCTCCTGTCAAGTCACATTGGCTACATTTTTTAGTTTCTAATAGTTGCTTGACGTGGGATACGTTTTCTGCCTTTACTCCCGATGCCAAACCCATCGCAATCAGCAGCCCTGTTGTTGTTAAAATTCCAAGTTTCATATACCCACCCTCAGCAATATCTCTCTTTTAATAATATCCCACATCATTAAAGAGGTTAGGGTGATCAGTCTCTTTGATAAACTGTGACAATCATCACCCTATTGTGCACAAACTATGCAATAATTATTGACGTTTCAACTCCTAGAAATTCTTGTAAAGAATTATTGCTTTTTCAGGAACCAAAAAGGAAAAGATTGCGTCGGTTCGAGACGGACGCCGGTAATGCTGTTCTGAGCAAAAGTATAGTCCTTATCTTGCCAAAGAGGGATGAAAGGTACATCTTGACCCAGTATGTCTTGAATTTCGCCAAATAGGGCTTTGCGGGTTTCAGGGTTTGTTTCTTTGCGCTCCTTGTCGATCAGTTGATTTACCCGATCGCTATAATAAAACGAACCCTGACTTTGACTTTGACCCTTGGAGCAGCCCCCCGCCTCGGAACCTGTCGCACAATCTAAAAACGGGTGGATGTAATTGTCAGCGTCAAAAAAGTCGGCGGACCAATCCACTAAAACCGCAGGATAAATTCCCTTCTCTATGTTTTGGAACAAAGTCGGAGATTCCACGCTGTTAATTTCTACCTTCATTATCCCGTCCATTTTGAGTTTAGCTTGCGCCTCCATCATGCTCACCACTAAAGCTCGTTTTGTGGAAGCCGAAGCATACCAAATTGGCAGAACGAAAGGATTGGTGGCCGAGTATCCCGCTTTCGTTAAAAGTTCCTTAGCCTTTGTAGTGTTGGCATCACCGTAGAGTTCTTTAAAAACTGGTTTTTGAACGTCGAAGTTTGTGGGAATCAGACTGTAAAGCGGTTGTGCTTGTCCCCGCAGTACGCGCTCGTTAATCACCGGGCGATCCATCACTGCTGCGATAGCCTGTCTGACTTCTAACTTGTCCAGCGGTTTAGACTTGGTATTCAGCGTTATGTAATTAACCGTACTGCTTTCCCCCGCGATTTCCTGCCATTTCCCTTTTTTTGCTCCCTCGTCCAAGCTTTGAACTTGGTCTGCATCCAGAGACAAATAAGCCACATCAACGGCACCAGTCTGAAAAGTATTGAACAAATTTGACGAACTAGAAAGCAGCAAAATGTCAATTCCTTGATTAACCGGCTTTTCCCCCCAATACTTTTCAAACACGTCAAACTTGAGAGAATCGCTGCCGTACTTGGCCAGCTTGTAACGTCCAGTTCCCACGAACGTATCGGGTTTAAATTTACCCTGTCCAATCTCGTATGCTTTCGGAGAAACAGCACACATACCGGAAAATGTCAACAGGGAAGGAAAAGCAGAAAAAGGCTTTTTGAGTTGAAACGTTAATTCGTATTCGCCCGTGGCTTTTACCGATTCTACTGCATCGCTCAACAACATAGCCGGACTGCCACCATTTTTGATAAACCGCTGCAAGGAAAATTCCATTGCAGCGGCGTTAAACGGTGTGTCGTCGTGAAAAATAACTCCTTGACGCAAGGGGATTGTATATGTCAATCCGTCTTGGCTAACTTTTGGCATTGCTGTCGCTAAATGCGGGATTAACTTTGTAGTTCCAGACTCGTAGGTGTAGAGAGTGTCGCCCAAATTTCGCAGCAATTGTCCTGATAAGGTTTCGTAACCGTCCGCAGGATCGATCGTCCGCAATTTCAAAGTTGTGCCAATAGTAACGCGGTTATTGGCATTTTCGCCGCTCGCAGTGGCCGATGGACGTGTTCTTTGTCCACAACTTGCAGTTAACAAGCAGCACAGAAAGAACAGAGCTATCGCTTTAATCACTGAAGGTTTTATATGTATTCTAGGCTGGTGCTTGTTAATTCCCATCGTTTTTTTTGACACTCCAAATTATTGATTATATTATCAGGACTTACGCGCTTTTAAACTAGAAACCGGATTTATTGATAGATTCTCCTGTAATACAAATATCGCTGCCTAACCAGAGCAAGTTAAAAGCTTAGTGATGTTTGATCGGTTTGAGATCCTTCGGATCAATCTTTATCGCTTGCTGGGTCATGAGTGTTCTGGCTAAGAAGTGCGGCGATCGTCTTAATTAATTTATCCGGTTCGATCGGCTTTGCCAGATGTCGGTGAAATCCAGCTTGCAAAGCTTGCTGTTGATTAAACTCACCCGCATAGGCAGTCAGGGCGATCGCGGGAATCTGCCCACCCCGTTCTGGCGGCAGGGCTCGCACTTGCCGCAACAGCATATAGCCATCCATCCCCGGCATTCCAATGTCGCTCAAAAGGACATCTGGCTGGAAATTAGTCAACGCTGTGACGGCTTCTTGAGGGACAGCAACAGTCAGTACCTCTGCACCTGCATCTTCTAGCAAAAAGGAAATCAACTCTCGCATATCCGGCTCATCATCTACCACAAGTATCCGCATCCCGGATAACGGTTCATCCGCAGTCGATAGTTCCGAAAGTCTTGCAAGAGAGTTTTCTTGTCTTACCTTCCCTGATAGAGGCAGTCTTACGGTAAAGGTTGCCCCTAACCCTTCACCCTGGCTCTGGGCCCCAACGGTACCGCCGTGAAGTTCCACTAGATGCCGCACGATCGCCAGCCCCAATCCCAAGCCACCAAAGTTGCGGGTTGTAGCGCCATCTTTTTGCCGGAAGTAGTCAAACACGTAGGGTAAAAACTCCCGTGCGATGCCAATCCCTGTATCAGCCACAGTAATTTGAGCGTGATTGCCAACACGAGTCAAATTCACCTCAACGCGCCCCCCGGTTGAGGTGAATTTGACCGCATTGGAAACAAGATTCCAGACAATTTGCTGCAAACGGCCCGAATCCCCCAAAATCTGTCCAATCTGAGGATCTAACGCAGTCCGAATATCAATGGATTTAGCAACAGCAGCCAAATTAACAGTTTCGATCGCCGATTCCACAGTTAAAGCTAAATCGACTGGACGAATATTAAGACTGAGCTTGCCTTGGAGAATTTTCGAGACATCAAGTAAATCTTCAATCAATTCAGTTTGCAGCTTGGCATTGCGTTCGATCGTCGCTAACGCCTGTGCAGTTTTGGCCGCATCCAGCTTGCCAGTTTGCAGCAGCTTTGTCCACCCCAGGATGGGATTGAGGGGCGATCGCAATTCATGGGATAGTACCGCTAAAAACTCATCCTTGATCCGATTTGCCTGTCTTAGCTGTTCCGCTTGCTGCTGGAGTGAATCGTTCAGATTTGCCCGTTCCAGAGCGATCGCGATTTGGTCACAGGTCGATCGCAGCAGATCGATTTCAGCAGGCGTAAAGTCCGTCCGAGTCAAACTGCCAAATGAGAGCGTTCCTAATAACCGCCCTTGAGCGATTAACGGTTGACCCGCGTAAGCCGTGAGGCCCATTTCACAGACGGCTTTAGCATTCGGATGAGTGGAAAGTTGGGCTTGATTAAAGACAACTTGCTGCTGCGTTTGGGCAACCAGTCCACAGAGATATTCCCCTAATTCGATCCATGCCATCGCCTGCGCTGTTTCTTCAGAGATGCCATCGTAGTTTCTCAAATGCAGCATCGGGTGGTTGTCTTTTTCTTCCACCATGAAGTTGTAGTAACAGTGCAGATCGAGTTGCACTGCAAGTTTGCGGAATAGCGCGTGCATCAACGCCAGAGGCTGTTCTGTATTCAATAGATCGCGGGTAGTTTCATACAGCAATTGCAGTCGCTCACTTGCTTCCCGTTGTGCGGTCTTGTCCTGCATGATTTTGACAAATCCCTGCAAAGAATTCGCTTCATTAAGCAGGGGCATCATCAATCCACTCGCCCAAAAGTGATTCCCATCTTTGCGAACGTGCCAGCGTTCGTCTTCGGCCCGTCCTTGCAGTAGAGCCGTTTGCCTCTGGTACTCGGCTTGTCCTTGTTCGTTATCTGCAGGTGTGAAAATCATCCGACTGGAGCAACCAATTGCTTCTGTCTCGGTATAGCCCAACAGCCGTTCTGCCCCTGAGTTCCAACTGGCAATGATGCCGTTAAGGTCGAGGGTGAAGATGGCATAATCTTTGGCGCTTTCAAAGATCAGACGGAGGCGGGATTCACTCTCGCGCAGGGCTTCCTCAGTTTGTTTGTGGTCTTCAATATCAACACAGGAGCCGATGTAGCCCAAGAACTCACCTTCCAATCCGTAGCGAGGAACAGCTTCATCCATCACCCAACGGTATATGCCATCAAAGCGTTTCAAACGATATTCCATCTTGAACGGTTGACGGGCATCAAAGCTAGTCACATAGGTGTCTAAACACCGATCGAGGTCGTCGGGGTGGACTCCTTGTGCCCAACCATTGCCCCTTTCTTGCTCGATCGTCCGTCCCGTAAAGTTGAGCCACGGGAGGTTGAAGTAATAACAGAGTTTATCGGTGCCCGACATCCAAATCAGCACAGGGGCGGCATCTGCCATCAGCCGGAACCTTGCCTCACTCTCCCGTAGTGTGGCTTCGGCTTGTTTGCGATCGGTGATATCGTTGACCAGTGCTACAAACCCTTCAACTTTTCCCTGGCTATTGAAGCGGGGAACATAGGTCGCATTGACATAACGGGTTACACCATCTTTGTAGGGAATTTGGGTTTCAAAGGTCACTTCCTGTCCTGCCAAGACTTGCTCAACATAAGGACGAATCCCTTCATACCCAGTTTCGCCTAAAACCTCTTGAAGGTGCTTGCCATAGATTTGCGCTGCCGGATGTCCAAACCATTCTTCATATGCTCGATTGTTGAAGCGATAGCACTGACCTGAGTCTACAAAGGAAATCAAGGCAGGCACGGCATTGGTGACTAAACGAAGTTCTGCTTCTCGTTGTTGCAATACCTCCTCCGCCAGTTGTTGATCGGTGACATTTCGGAAATAAATGGTAATCCCCTTCGCGGCAGGGTAGGTGCGAACGTCATACCACCGATCGTGATCGGGATAAAACGCCGTGACTGACAAAGCCACGCGCTCGTTTGCCACGCGCCGATAAACCCGCTCAAACTCGCTGCCATTGAGTCCGGGGAATTCTTCCCACACATTCTTGCCAATCAGATCGCCTGCAGTGCGGTCTAGCAGAATTTCCGCTGACCGATTCACGTAAGTGAAATGCCAATTCTCATCAAGGGAAAAGAATCCATCATCAATGCTCTCTAGAATGTTCCGACTGTGCTCTTCGCTTTGACGCAACGCTTCTTCGGCTTGTTTACGATCGCTGATGTCGATTAATACGCCCCGCGTCGAAATTATGATGCCCTCAGCGTTGTAGGCGCAATCGCCCTTTGCCAAAATCCAACGAACGGTGCCATCTGCCCACAGCGTCCGATACTCAATTTCAGTATGCGCTTGATTCGTTTTTAGCTCAGTGAGGACGGTGTGAACGAATGGGCGATCGTCGTGATGCACGGCTTCTAAAAACACCTGCATCGACATTGCCGTATTGACGGGTAAACCAAACATCGCTTTGGCTATGTCCGTCAAACTCAGGGTGTCTGTTTCCATATCCCAATACCACAAACCCAAATTGCCGCCTTCGGAAGCCAGTCGGAGCTGTTCTTCGCTCTCACGCAACGCCTGGAATGATCGATCGCGCTCGAAGACGATGCTGGCAACTTGGGTGCCGAACTCCGCAAGTTTATGTTCCCAATCAGTCGGCATCCGCGCCTCGCTAAAGCACAGCATCAGCGACCCCATAGGTAGATTGTCGTGCCTGAACACGGGCTGAGAATGACAGGCTAGAATGCCATGAGCCACGCATAAATTTCGCCATGCTTGCGACCAGCGATCGTCCTTGGCAATGTCGGCGCAGGTCACTGGCTGACCGCTATACACTGCTTCGCCGCAGGTTCCAATGCACAAATCGTTAATCGGAGCATCTTGAAGTCCTTCAGCAAAAGATGGTGGAAAGTCTGGAGTAATGGATCTGTTAAAAGTTAACCGCTGAGCATCCGCTAGCAGGAAGCCCGCGCGGGTACCTGGATTCAGCCTGGATACTGAGTCACAAACGGCTGCCAGACAGTCGTCGAGTGGCTGTCCGAAGGCGATCGACTCCAGCAGTCGTTTCTGCTCGATTAGGAGGAGTTCTGCCTGTTTGCGATCGGTAATATCAGCAAGCAAAACGGTTAGTCCACTGGGCGAAGGGTAAATTCGATGGTCATGCCAACCTTTCAAAGGTGAGTAGAGATAATCAAACTGGAGTGGCATTTGTTCCCGCATTGCCCGATGAAACTGCACATAAGCATCGGTGTCAACGGCTGCCGGAAATAGCTCCCAAACGTTCTGACCCAGAATCGCTGACCGCGGCATTCCAACAATTTCACAGTAGCGATCGTTGGCATAGGTGTAGCGCCAATCGCGATCGAGGATGTAAAACCCATCATTGATGCTAGAAAGTACCGTTTCTAGCTGTTCTTTTGCCGCAGTCGCCGCAGTTTGTGCTACTTGGCCCCGAACCACGGCCTTTTGTTCTAGAGACCTTGCCTCCTGTAAAGTTTGCAAGGCGGCTTTCGCATTTTTTAGAGTCGTACGCCACGATAGATTGAGTGAAGCGCTCAATCCTGCGGCGATCGAAAACATACCCAGCCGAACAATTGTCTCTACATTAAATATCTGTAAGGAATAGAACGGCTCAATAAAAAAATAGTTGATTGCCAGCGTAGATAAAATTGTTGCCAGTAACCCAGCCCCAAAACTGCCATACCACGCACTCACCATTACCGCGATGAAAAACAGGGGCATCGTGGTTGGGTAGAGCCACGGTAAAAGCAATCGGGTTAGCGCCAGTGCCAAAGCCACGGAGAGGGTGGCCACACCATAGGGAAGTAGTCGAATATGTCTGAAAATGCTGTTGATTCCCTCTAAACTCACCCTTTGTACTCCTTATCAGAAAAATATCTTGCTGTCAGCGCCTTACTGCATTCGCGAAGCGTTGCATCTGGCGAATTACCTAACTCATCCAGCAATATCTAAATTTGCTTGAGTGCCAAGCGAGAAGTCGTAGCGTGTCCCTTTTTCCAACGATTAATCGTGGAAAAGGTCATCCCTAATTCATCCGCCAACTTTTTCTGAGACAGCTTCAGCGCTTGCCGCCGTTCTCGCACCAAATTACCGATCGCTGGTTGTTCCGCCCTCAGCCGTTCTATTTTGAGAAGCCTCAGAAGTAACAGCTATAAAGCTGTTTATATTTTACACCTTTGACAGATTCCAGAGGTCAGTCATCACTCTCAAGATATATATCAATCTTTACAGGAGTCGTAAATTTTTCACCCACCCCAACTCTCCCCGAACCTGCAGGGAGAAAGTAAGAAATTCACAAGTGATGCGAGGATTGCTATATGGAGTCAATCTCAAATCTCAAATAGACTAGCTTGCTTTAAATTCCTTTGAGGAGCGATCGCCAATCCCGACAGCGTTTCAGGTAAATGCGAGCTACATGATCGCTTGGATTTGTTCGTAAACACTCTTCAAATAATTTTCCCGCTTCTCGGAAGTCCTTGCGATCGCACAGTAACATAGCTTCATTATATACAGACAAATTTGCTAGCTTTGCCGACAAACTTTCCGGCGGATCTGCATCAAATACCTCATAAACTACCACATATTGAGATTTTCCTTTTACCTGTACTTTATCCACAATTCTAATAGCATAATCGGTGGGATTTCGCAACCGTTCCAAAGTCTGCTGAGAAATTAACAGAGGTACGCCGTAATCTTTGGTCAATCCTTCAATGCGAGATGCTAAATTAACAGCATCGCTAATCACAGTGCTGTCCATTCGGCTTGTACCCCCGACTGTCCCCAGCATCAAAGAACCCGAATTAATGCCAATTCCAATTTGAATCGGGATGTAGCCAACGCCTTGACGGTATTCGTTATAATTTTTCAGGATATTTAGCATTGCAATACCCGCTTTCACTGCATCATCTGCAAAGTCACTAAACAAAGCCATAATTGCATCGCCGATGTATTTGTCAATAAACCCGTTATTGCTAGTAATCGCAGGCTCCATCCGCGAAAGGTAAGCATTAATAAAATTAAAATTCTCTTGGGGATCCATAGTTTCTGAAAGCGTCGTGAAATCGCGAATATCGGAAAATAGCACCGACATTTCCTGCTGCACTTGATCGCCTAAATTGACATCTATAATACTTTCATATCCCAACAGATTTAGAAATTGGTGAGGCACAAATCGCCCATAGGCATCAGTTAAGTCTGATTCTGCATCCAGGGATTTTTCCAAATTTTGATTAAGATCAAATAGTTTCTTAATAAATAAATGGCGATCCGCTTCAGCTTCTTTGCGTTCCGTGACATCTTGAAAAACTGCGATCGCAAAAGCAACTTTGCCACTCTCGTCAAAAATTGGCGTTCCCCAAATCTCCAGGGGAACTTTCTGGTGGGATTGATGAATCTCCAGATTTTCAGCCGTCGCGTTTTCGCCCCTCAAAGCTCGAACGATTGGCAAATTCTCGAAAGGGTAAATAGTCTCAGTTCCCGCAATATAAATTTGATAACTTTCTGACAAATCCTCAACTGAATGTAAGGGCAAAACTCCTTGGCCGAGTAACTGCTCTCCGGCGTGATTTACGTAGTAAGGTCTGCCTTGAGCATCCAGCACGAGCACACCTATGGGAATCGCTTCGAGAAATTGAGCCAGCTTGATTTCGCCTTCGCGCACCGCCTCGAATGCGCGAGATCGCAACTCTGTTTCAACCGTATCGGAATGTTGAGCAGTAGTTTCCAGCAAGATTTCCAGATCCGCTTTTTCCTCCTTCAAGTCTTCCACTTGCTGGCGCAATCTTTCTATCTCTAAAAGTAGCTGTTCTCTAGATGGTTGTTCTTCCAGCATAAATCGAGAATTTGCGCCTTGACTAACAAAAAAGTGCTCAACATCTCGCACCCTAAAAGTAATCGTATTTCTAGAGAAATTCCAACTGTAAACTAGGCATCAGGCGCTGGAAATTTCTCAAAGATTTACCGTGCCAACCTATGTGTTGAGAGCCTTGTACCGCCATTTGCACCTTTGCTGTTTTGCGTACATGGATAATAAACTTCGATAGCATATTGATGCCAGAACTGTTCAAAAATTCTAACTGCTCCAAATTCAAGGTAATTTTTGTCGGTTCCACGTCGGCAACCTGAGTCAGCAACTGCGCTATCGGCGCGTACTCTGCAGGCCCGCTTAGCCTTAGAGAGCCAATAAAACTCACGGTTGCCGTTGCTGGATCGTAACAGATATGATAATCTTCTGTATAAATTTCCATAGCCACAAAAAAAAGTTCCTTCGATATTATCGATCGCTAGCGTTGCTTATACTGTTAATTGCACCATAGTTGTCACCGCAATTACTTCCGGGTCTTTGTGCACGGTCTGGAATTTCCAGCCAAGTTTGGCGGTATAATCGGTGAGCATGGTCAACAAACCCAATCCAGAATTGGTACAGTTGTCGTCAGCAGCATTTTTTTCCAACCGCTGAATGTAAAGTTCGCTTGGCTCGGAGGTCAGCAACTGGTGAATATAAGCCTGAAACTTATCCACCGCTTGGGGAGAGATGCTGTTAGCAACTGAGAAAATCACTCTGTCGCTCTCTAATTGCAGTTTAATAGCGATCGGGTACTCCGAGGTTTCATCATTAAACTTCATGGCATTTTCCAATAACTCGTTGGCAATGTAGCTAACAGCGCTTTTTATTTCAGCTTGTCTTTCTATTGTCGAGGGTTCATCTTGGTTGCCCGGAAAAAAAGTCGTCAGGTAGTCAGCCAGAAAATCCGCCGACAAACCGTTGTTCCGCCACCGCTGCTTGAGAGGAACCGAACTTGGAGAAAATCCAATTATTAAGTATTCTTGGCTAGCTGGCTGCTCGATGAAATCTCCGAAAATCTGAGTCATATCGATGTGAGAGCTAAAGTTTGAGAGGAGGGGGCTCGCTGAATATATTTTAAACTTTAGGAGGCATATCCAAATAGTTATTTTTGTTTCAGTACCAGCAATGTGATGTCGTCAAAAACTTTTTGTTCGCCGATGTGCCATCGCACGTCCTTAATTACAGCCTGCCTAATTTCGGCAGCCGAACGCTGCCAATTAATCTCTACTACCTCAATTAACCTCTTTAAACCATAAAGCACTTTATCCATATTTTTAGCTTCCGTAATCCCGTCCGTGTATAGTACAACCACATCTCCTGAACGCAAATGCACAATTTTCTCAGCAACAAATTCATCAATATCTACATCCAGCCCGATCGGGAAACCCAAATCGATTGTATCAAACCGCTCGACAGAACCGTTACACCGCACAACAATCATTTCTTCATGCTGGCCACTCAACTTCAGCATCCCCTCCTCATAGTCTAGCAAAGCAAGGGTGGCGTTTTTATCGGATTTCATGCGCTGCACATTATCGTAAATTACACTGTTAATAGCACTTAAAAATCTTACTGGGTCTGGTTCATTGTAAGCGAGCAAAGTTCGCACTGCCGTTTGAACCATAATCATTAAAACCCCGCTCTCCAATCCGTGTCCCGTCACATCTCCAATGCCAATTTTCACTCTACCTTTGTGTTGGAGTACATCGTAATAGTCGCCGCCTACTTCCTCAGCAGCTTCCATAAATCCCGCAATATCTAAGCCCACAACTTCATTGAGTTCTCGGTCTTTCGGCAGCAGCATCTGCTGAATCTTGCGAGTAACGTCTAGTTCGGCGCTCATTCGCATATTTTCAGCTTTTAGGCGATCATTGAGGACAGTAATTTTTTGATTGGCACCAACTAAGGCATCGGCAATCTTGTTAAACGCACCCACAACTTGCCCCAGTTCATCTCTGTTATCCAAAATAATTTTGTGGTCTAGATTGCCGCTTGCCATCTTTTTTGCAGCTTCGTTAAGGACAAATACAGTTTGCATAACGCTTCTGTAAAAACTTACAAATAAATAAATAACTAGAGCTAAGGTTATTAACACAACAATAGAAATTATGCGTTTTTTGGCAACAAAACTATCACTGCGTTTTTGCAGGAGAAAGTTTAATTCATTGAGAGTTTTGTCCCACAGTTCAAAACTAGAATTCAGAACTCGATCGCTGCCATCGATATAGGCATAATATTCCACTAAGGCTGTGGGATAAATCAGTTTATCTATTTGCCCAGTTAGCAGCTCTACTACGGAGTTAAATTTGGTCACATCGTCGCTTAATTTCTGTCGCAGATTCCTGTGAGGATTATTGCTATATCCTACCTCCATATTGATTGCTAAATCCTGATTAAGTTCTCTCAATTTGCCTGCCAAAGTAATCAGTTTCGCTCTTTCTTCAGGTGTGGCATAGGAACGCAAGCTATTTTTTTGAGAAACAAGCCTAATCTCTGACAAGATTTGTTGGATTTCTGGAATCTTCAGCAAGGTAGCATCCATCAAATAATAGGTATCAAGCTCGGGGTCTAAAATTAGATTAGAAGTATCGCCGACGTGAGCGCTCAGTCTATTAATGTCGGCAGCTAAACGTTGATATACCAAATCGTAAGTTTCTAAACTCCACTCATTGCGGCGAAGTTTGAAGTTTTGCCAATCTTGATAAATATTATTAAATTTTTCACTGGACATTAATATGTTTCCAAGCTGACGATCTGTATTAGCCAGGGATTGAAAGTTCGCGTCCATCTTAGCTTCTAAATCGGCTCTCGTATCTGGTAGGCTTAAATTTGTATTTAAAGGCTGATAATTTAAGAGTTGAAGTTGAGGTAGGTATTCCCTCAACTGGCGCAGTGGGCGCAGGTATTGATTACCGTAGATTTCTTTTTGGGAAAAATCAACCCTGCTGTTAATTTCGGAAATCAGCAGGTACATGACCAAGGTTAACGGTATTGCAAATAGAAAACCGATTAAGGTAAATTTTTGAGGATAGCTCAGCCGATTCATTAAATCGATAGCCAAGGATTTTCTGTTCATAATTGATACATTTAAATAAGATTATACTAAAAAAGTAGCGATCGCTACTAAAGTAGTTTCGGGGACGATCGCTCTAGAAAACCACAATGCTAAGACAATTAATCAGCTATCGCTGATTTAATTTCTAAGGCGTTTTCGTCCTCTTGCAACAAATTTTGTGGCATCCCTGTGATATCCTTGGCTCAGCTCGCCTCCCACAGTCTAAAACACGTTTAGCAGTTTTGGAACGAAGAATAGTAATTTGTACTGGGATTGGGGGGCAGGATTAGAGGCTTTTAAGAATATTTACTTAAGCATAAATTTTTCTTAATACCCTGAGACAAAAAGTAAAAATTAAGTAATAACTGGGTAGTGCAAGTTTCCTGAAGCACAACTGCCGGCAGCGAGTAGGAAATACTTGCGCCGCACCAGCAACCAGCAGTCAAGTGGGTTCTGCACAAAGGAACCAATAGCACCAGCAATAGTGTCTAAATAAGTATCTGCAGTTGAGTGTTCAGGAGCGATCGCGCATTGTGTAAAGTGAGGCAGAGGGCGTATGATGAAAAGAATCTCCAAAAATAAACTTCAAAAAAATAAACACCGAGACCAAAAGCAGCCCAATCCTGTAATCTTGGCTTTGGTGCTGACAGGAATTCTGGTATGGGAAATGTATCCGGCGCTAAGACACACCGCTGCGGCTAACGCGGGCGCCCTCAAAGATTCCCTTGCCCAGTTGGAAAGGCAACAGCAGCAAACCGCGCAGCAATTTTCCTCAGCCGCGGTGCCCCAAACAATCAGCTATTCGGTATTGGCACTTAATGCACTCACTTCCGAACCGGGGAATTTGGCCGAGGGTACGCGCAAAAATCCCCCGAAGCAATTGCCCGCAACCGTAGCAGAAGCAGTTCGCCGAGAGTTGTCGGACTCCACTGGCATTGCTGCTGACAAGTTGAAAGTAACTGAATCGAGCAGACAAAGTTGGCCGAATACTTGTTTAGGACTCACGACAGCGGATGAAATTTGCGGTCAAATGATTGTCGAAGGTTGGCGGGTTGTGGTTTCGGATGGTAGGCAAACTTGGGTTTACCGTACTAATGCTAGGGGGAATATCTTGCGTTTGGAAAAAAAGTTAGCTAGGTAAATTTGAGTCTGTGAAATCAAAGATAAACTTCCTTTTGGAACAGGCAAGATGCCTGTTCCAAAAAGTGTGAATTTTCTTGTGGGAAGTTTCTGGTGGGGAGTAGGGGTTGGGCTTCTAGCCCGCCCCTTGCCTTAATTTGGGAGTTGGTTTCTTTCGTT
Organism: Microcoleus sp. POL10_C6; assembly: GCF_036701585.1. Taxonomy (NCBI): domain Bacteria; kingdom Bacillati; phylum Cyanobacteriota; class Cyanophyceae; order Oscillatoriales; family Microcoleaceae; genus Microcoleus; species Microcoleus sp. POL10_C6. Next base: position 96,073 of record NZ_JAUBRB010000006.1, read on the forward strand.
GACATCCTCACCGACCTAAAGGCGCGGTGATTCCCAAACCTCACGATTTAGGTTTCTGTTTCATAGCAACTGCCTCTACCCACAAGGAGTTTTATGGTCTTATGTTAGCTCCACAGACTAACTCCGCTAGCCCAGCGGTTTTTATGTATCGAAATTCCACAGAAGAATTTCTTTGTCGTTTTGATTCAAGGGATGCATATTTCATTGCCCCATCCTCTTTTCCCGGTCTACCGATTTTTCTTCCCCGTTGCGAAACATCGCAAACTTTGGTGTTAGGGTTTATGTCTCCATCGTCGCGGGTGGGTCATTGACCACTGAAATTATACTACGACACCGTGTAAAGCCGTCCTAGAAGGACGGGGTTTCTACCCAATTTTTTCGATGATGCCACCGCCCAACAGCACATCCCCGTCATACCAAACAGCCGCTTGTCCGGGGGTAATGCTCAACTGCGGTTCGTCAAAAATCAACTTAACTCTTGTACCGCCGACTTTTTCTTCTGCTTGGGATGGTTCCACAGGAATAATTGTAGCGGGGACAGGGTGCGATCGATATCGAATCTGTACCTGAGCCCGAATCGGAGCCATCGGCGCAGCCACAGAAACCCAATTCACTTTCTGGACTGTACATTCAGATTCTACTGCCAACTGTCGATCGCCCACAATTACCCGATTGCCAGCAGCATCAAGTTCAATCACGTATAGCGGTTCCGGTGCAGCAATCCCTAGTCCCTTCCGCTGGCCGATTGTGTAGTGATGCACGCCGTCATGCTGTCCGAGCACCCGCCCTGACTTGTCCACAATGTCACCCTTTTGTGGCGCAATGTACTTATCCAGAAAAGCCCGCATCGAACCGTTACTTTCCACCAAGCACAAATCCTGACTTTCCGGCTTATCAGCAGTTGTCAAGCCAAATTCCGCCGCAATTCTGCGAGTTTCTGTCTTGGTAATTTCCCCCAAAGGAAACTCCGTACCCGCCAACAAATCCTGTGTTAGATCGTACAGGAAATAAGACTGATCTTTCGCAGGGTCGATCGCCCGCAGCAACTGATATCGACCAGTAGCAGCATCGTAAGTAATCCGAGCGTAGTGGCCTGTAGCGATTTTTTCAATTCCAAGTTCTTCACGAGCATACTTGAGCATCGGCCCGAACTTCACAGTTTTATTGCACTGCGAACAAGGCAGAGGTGTAACTCCTGCGCTGTAACCCTCCACCAAATAATCGACAATACTTGCCTGAAAGACCTCGCGGCTGTCAACAATGTGGTGGGGAACGCCCAAATCTTCGCAAATTTTAGCGGCATCGACCATTCCCTCAGAGCAGCACTGGCCTTTGCCCTTCATCAACCACAGCGTTAAACCCACCACTTCATATCCCTGATGGTGTAAAATTGCGGCTGCTGCGGAACTATCGACCCCGCCGGAGAGGCCTACAACAATCTTGTTCATGGTTGGAGAGAAATTGCTATTTTACTGTTACTTTGTTCGATCGAGCTAATTTATTATACCACAAAGATACTACAACTTGCCACTGCTGCTGTTAGCTGAAATTTTAGCACTAATATGACTATTCAAAAATTTGTTGTCACCGCCGACCAAATGCGGCAAATAGAAACGAGAATCTTTGCTGCTGGAATGCCAGTCGCAGCTTTAATGGAAAAAGTCGCGGGACTGATTGCTAGACGCATTCAGCAGCTTTTGAAAGCGGAAGGAAGTTCGGCAACTAGAAGTGTACGGGATTTAACGGATAGAAGGAAAAGGCAAGAAGGAAAAAATCTTGTTAATTCTCTATTGCCAGTTATCGGCGTATTGGTTGGGCCGGGACACAACGGTGCTGATGCTTTGGTTGTTGCCCGCGAATTGCACTTTCAAGGGTTCCAAGTAGTTATTTACTGCCCGTTTTCTAAACTAAAAGAACTCACAAAAAATCACGCTGATTATGCAGGTTATTTAAATATTCCATTTATTGAGAAGATTGAAAATCTGAAAAACTGCGATTTGCTCGTGGATGGTTTATTTGGCTTTGGATTAGAACGAGAAATTACTAACGCCACTGCCACAGCTATTGACGAAATAAATAATTTAAATCTACCAATTTTAAGTATAGACATTCCATCAGGAATTCATACAGATACCGGAGAAGTTTTGGGGACGGCAATCAGGGCAAAACATACATTATGTTTGGGTTTGTGGAAAATGGCATTTCTCCAAGATAGAGCGTTAGAATATATCGGAAGTTCTGAATTAATTGATTTTGATATTCCCGCAGCAGATATTGCCGCAATATTAGGCGAAAAGCCAGCAATACAACGCATTACAACAGCATTCGCAACTCAGCATTTGCCGTTACCCCGATCGCCAATTTCGCACAAATACACCAACGGTCACTTACTAATTATTGCAGGTTCCCGCCGCTACAGCGGAGCAGCAATTTTGGCAGCATTGGGAGCAAGAGCCAGCGGCATCGGAATGCTGTCAATTGCTGTTCCTGAGTCGATTAAATCGATGTTGAGCAGCCAGTTGCCAGAGGCATTAGTTATAGGATGTCCCGAAACCCAAAGCGGTGCAATTAGCGAATTGCCAGTAGCAATTGATTTGGGTACCTATGATGCGATCGCCGCAGGGCCAGGTCTGACATTGGAAGCGGCAATAGCTGTAGAATCTGTACTGGAGAGCGATCGACCTCTGGTTTTAGATGCTGACGGTTTAAATATCCTCGCTCAACTCGGCACAGTCCCGATTTTGTCCGAACGCCCAGCACTGACAATTATCACGCCTCATCCGGGCGAATTCAAGCGTTTATTTCCCGAATTAGCCGACGAAACCGGCGATGATCGAATTGCCGCCACTCAAGCAGCAGCTCAGCTTTGCGGCGCAACGATATTGCTCAAAGGAGCCAGAGTGTGCATAAGTTGGAAGGATGAGGGCGATTCCCTACCGGATAGCTACGCTTCACGTACCATCACCTACCTCAATCCCGAAAGCACCCCAGCCCTCGCCAGAGGCGGCAGCGGCGACGTTCTCACAGGCTTGTTAGGGGGACTATTAGCAACTGCGATCGCCCGCAAATCCCCCCCCAAATCAGTTGCTGCAACAGCAGCTTGGTGGCACGCTCAAGCCGGAATCATGGCTGCTAAAGAACGGACGGAATTAGGAGTAGATGCCTTTACTTTGACACAGTATTTAATTCCAGCTTTGCGAGAATTTGCTGAGTAAACAATCAACATGAGTTGATAGAGTGCGTACCCCGCATCTTTGTATTGGGTAGGTGTCCACCGCGCACCTTACCCCTTGGTTTGTATTGACAACGGAAGTCATCATAAAAATATTACAACTTGCATTCCTTACGACAAACCAACGGGTAACTCAAACAAGTGACACTCACATAAGTGACACTCGAAAAAGTGACTGTGCATCCACAAATTCCACCAGTTATACCTGAAATATCAAACACCAAAACTTAAAGGTTGATAGGAATCAGATTATGTACACCGAAGAAAGAAGCTTGAACAATGAAACTATGGCTCTCGTCGCCGATACTACTGCTCAATCAACTCTGGCATTTGCTGAAACCGCTGGAGTAAACAAACCGACTTTGCAAAGGGGTTCAACAGGTCAAGCTGTCAAGGAACTACAACAGCTTCTATATCATTGGGGTTATTATTTTGGGGCGATTGACGGTATTTTCGGCGTCCAAGTTCAAAACGGGGTCAAAGGCTATCAACACCGCGTCTTTTTAAAAGAAGATGGGATTGTCGGCCCTATCACTTGGGAAGCACTATACTCTGGTGCACCTGTGAATATGCCGATCGTCATGAAGGGCAGTTCTGGTAATGCTGTTAAAATAGTTCAGAATGTCTTGAAAATCAATGGATACTATTTCGGCTTTATTGACGGATTATTCGGGCCGATGACAGATGTAGCAGTGCGACAATTGCAACTGAGCAAGGCTTTACCGCAAGATGGAATTGTCGGCTACAGAACTTGGCACGCCCTCAGCAAGTTACCGCACTAATGACTGGTTGGATTAATATAGCCTTTCGAGCGAAAGATGAGGTACTCATGGGCATAGGGCATAGGGCATAGGGCATAGGGCATAGGGCATAGGGCATACCTCACTTTTTTGAGAACCGCTATATCTATTTCGGTTGTACGAGCGAAATGATTGTTGACTGTTGACTGTCAGTCGAAAAACAGAATGGTTGAGTGTTGACTGTTGACTCGATTTTATTATTGTGATGCAACCAGAAACGATATCACTGTGAGTGATGGCAAAAAATCGGTAGCTCAATTAGGGATTTAGGCTTTGCCTAAGTCCCTAATTCTCGTTAAGGGGAAGACATCGCGCGGGAAGGGCGATTCCCTGCGGGATAGCTTCGCTTCACGCAAATTCTGTTACCGTTCCCGGCGATGAAAAATATTCTCGACTTTTGCGTGTTTATTTGTTAGTATATCGTAGGAAATTGGGAGTCACTATCCGGTTTATTTCCCTTCTGATTTAGTTTTAAATAGTTGCACTCAGAAAATTACTATGCCGATACTTACCTAACAAGACTTAGGCATGGAGGGCTTATTCCCGGTTTCTACGAAAAATTCCAGGTTTATTAACGAGAAATCTAGGAAGGAACCGGGTTTCTAAGCCAAGCGCGCACAAGTCCTAAATTAACCTTTGATGAACTTTTCTAATTTTCGAGCCATCTTCTCGACAATTCCCTCCGAAGTATCTCCCGCCGATGATTCAGCTTCAATACGCTTGACCACATCCTCTGAAAGATTCAGCAACTGCACTAATTTTTGATAAGCTGCGGCTTCTTCAGCGTTAATTTTTGGTTCGTCAGGAGTGCGAGAACTAGATGAAATCACTTCATAGCCGAGTTGCAGGACTAATTCCCTTTCATCTTGAGTTTCTAGTTGACCGATCAACTCGTCAAGGGGGATATTTTGCATGATGTAATCCCGCAGTTCTTGTTGCATTTGTTGTCCGTCGGTATCTGGGGCAAACAAACGACAAAAGCGATCGAGCATTAAATTAACTTCTTCTGTAGCCAGTTCGCCGTCAGCCCAGGCCATAGAAGCAACAATTCTCAGCAGATTCATCTGGCGGGGCGTAATTGATGGAGGAGGTGGGGTTTGCATAATCAAAATGGGTAATGGGGAATTGGGAATTGGGAATTGGGAATTGGGAATTGGGAATTGAGACTGATTCCTTCTTGTCTTTTCTTTCCCGTTCCCCTTCATTTATGTCACAATTTCGATAGAGGAACTCCCAGCCATCCAGTAAAGTTTTGTTTCTGAATAGCAGTCGGCTGTTCCACCGGCACGATCGAGTAACGCGTCGGTCGCGGCGGGGCGAGAGTAACAGGACAAGTCCGCAGTTCGTCTTGGTGAAAAACCGTCACCTCTATTGTGTCCCCCGGCTGATAATCTTTAAGCCTCTCACCCGCTTGTTCTACATTTACCCGAAAACCTTCGATCGCCAGCAACTCGTCTCCCGCATCAATTCCGGCTAATTGTGCCGGAGATCCTACTTCGACAAATTTAACCATTTCCCGCCCGTTTTCCGTTCCCAACGTCCAACCGATGCGAGGTGTTTCGCTAGTTTCACCTGCGGTGAGTTCAAGCCCGAAAGGTTCCAGATACTTGTTGTAAGGCAACTCTTCTGTACCGTCTATATAGCGCGCAAAAAAGTCGCTCAAATCAATGCCGGCGATCGACTCGATCGCACTTTGCAACTGTTCGGGAGTAAAGCCTATTTCTGCTGGCAGCGAAGGAGAATTCAACTGTCCGTTTGAGGTTAAATGCGCCGATTTGCCATCTGTTTCCGACTTCAGGTCAAAACCGCCGTTTCCAGCCGAATTAGCATTGCCAAACTGCTGCCACATCAAACGCATCACATCGTCGAGCGATCGCTCATTGCCGTGTCTTGCTCGAATCAACAAATCGAGCAAAAACGAAACAACTTCACCTTTCAAATAATAGGAAATCTGCGAGTTGTCGCTGTTAGCATCCCGGCGATAAAGTTTAATCCAAGCATCCCAGCTCGACTCGCTCAGAGGCTGCACGCTCCGCCCCGGAGTCGTCTGCAAGCGAGTAATTTCCTTAGCCATACCTTGGAAAAAACCTTTAACGCTGTAGAGACCAGAGCGAAAAGGAATCACCAAATCGTAATAACTGGTAGTGCCTTCAGAGAACCATAAAGAAGGAGTGTAATTTTCTTGTTCGTAGTCAAATACTTCGAGAGCTTTCGGTCGAATGCGCTTGACATTCCAGAGGTGGAAAAACTCGTGAGCTACCAACTGAATAAAGCGTTCATACTTTTCCTTAGCCCGAAAACCAAAACGCGGATAGTTGAGAGTGCAGCTCTCCTTGTGTTCCAAACCGCCAAAACCAGAGCCGGACAAATGCAGGAAAAACACATAGCGTTCGTAAGGCAAACCGCCGAACATTTTTGCCTCGACTTCGATTACTTTTTGGATATCTCGAATCGTGCGATCTGGTTCTAAATTGCCTTTTCCCCAAACAACGAGCTGGTGGGGTTTTCCCATCACTTCAAAATCGTATACTTCGTGACAGCCTATCTCAAAAGGACTGTCTACGAGAGTGTCAAAATCCGCTGCAGCGAAAGTAAGATTTTGGCCAGAAACAGGCGGCAAAGTAGTAACGGTGCGCCATTCGGGCTGCGGTGGCACAACTGTTACGGTGTAGCAGTGGCGCTCAAAACCAGACAAGAAAAAGCACAAAGCCGCCGGATTGAAATAACCGTGAGTCGAGTCTAGATGATTGGTTCGCACTGTCAGTTCGTTGGCAAAAATGCGGTAGAAAACCGTGACATCTGACACCGAATTTGTCTCGATTTGCCAGTGATTTTTGCTGAGCTTGCGCCAAGGTAAAGCTTGATCGTCCGCCTGGGAGCTAAAATCTTGCAGATGGCGGGCGTATTCTCGAACCAAGTAAGATCCCGGAGTCCAGACAGGCATTTTTAAATCCAGTACCGGCTTCGACCAACCTTGCACGCGCAAAGTTACTTCAAACAGGTGGGATTCAGGATTGGGCATCGCCACCGAATATTGAATTGTCGGTGCTGTTAGTTGCCCCTCACGGTTGTCTGCAGCGGACAAGGTATCCAAAGAAGTAACATCAGTCATTGACTTGCCAAATTAATCAAGTGCTTGAGGTTGATCAAATGGATAGTTTGGCGGTCTGGATCGATTTTGATCCAACCTTTACTATCGAGTTTTTCCATAATTTTGCTGGTTTCATCTAGGGTGATATCTGTGACATCAGCTAAGTCTTCATAAGGAATATTGAAGATCTCTTTGCCCTCAGCAGTTTTCTGACCGTAGTTTTCTGCCAGCTCGACTAAAGTATTTGCTAGTTTAACCGCTGGCTGGCGGTTTCGGAGTTGATAGCGGTGATTGGTTTGGCGGAGTCGCCGCACCATCAGTTGCAGCATCCGGTGGTGCAATTGCGGGTCTTTAAACAGGGTTTGGATAAATCGCTGAGCTGTGACGCTCAGAAGTCGCACTGGCGATAGAGCAAGTACGTCATTCGATCGGGGAGATTCGTCCAGAATAGCCATTTCGCCGAAGAAGGCACCCCGTCCTAAAATAGCCATTGATACAGCTCGATCGTTTGACAAGCGGCGGACTTTTACCCAGCCAGACACGACAAAGTAAATCGCGTTGCCCCAAGAATCCTCCATCACCACAGCTCGACCAGGGGGATACTCATGCTTGACGGCATTTGATAGCAGCCCTCCCAAGGTTTCTGGGTTAGCACCCTTAAATAGAGGAAATAGCTCACTGAAAGCTTCTGTCTTCATGCAAACTCGCGGAGGTGGGAAATATGATTAGGCGACACCCAACAGCTAGGGAACGATCGATGTTTGGGAACACAAACAATCCGTTGCTCCTTTAATTGATGATAAGGGTGCAGAGGCCCGGTTCACGTAAAATTGGCAGATTCTTTAATCTTAAACGCGTTTACAAGCCTGCCACTGCCTGTTGAACTTTGCCCAACAGAGGTTCTATGTATTCCGGCCAGCCGATCGCGATTGACTGTGTGTGGGTCAGAGTCTCCGGCTCGATCGCATCTTTAGTCCACCTCAGCGGTTGACCTTGCAAGTCGCAACAAACCAATCCGGCTGCTTTTGCTAGAGCCAGAGGGCCGGCGGTATCCCACACTTTAACTCTGCCGTTGAGATACAGGTACAAACCAGCTCGACCGAAGATAACTTCCATCACTTTTAAGCCAAAGCTGCCCAGCGAGTAAAATTCTGCTCCGGGGATGCTTTGGGCGATCGCTTGGGCGTAGTTTTTCTGGTCTTTGTCTCCGAGAATAATTTTACAATTTTCCGCTGTCAGAGCCGGGGGTTTGCACAGCGCGATCGGCTGCGGCGCTTGGGTTCCGACAGTTTGGAACAATCCCCAATCTTTGCCCCCAAAATACATTTGGTCAAAAGCCGGGGCGTAGAGCCAGCCTGCCACCGGTTCGTCCTCAAGCAGCAGCCCCACCATCGAAGCGTAGTGTAGTTTTCCCCGAATAAATTCTTCTGTCCCGTCCAGGGGATCGATGCACCAGAGGCGCTGGTAATTAGCCCCGTAAGCTGCTCTGGAGGCGCTGTTTTCCTCGGTGATCCTGCCATCTTCAGGAAACAAAGCGCTAAATGCTGCCGATAGTTGTCGGTCTAGGTATTGATCGATACTCGTCACGTAGTCGTTGGGCCCTTTCTCAGAAACTTCAAAAGGTTGGGCTGCTAGCTTGTAAGCTTCTTGACCGCACTCGCGCAGGGTGTAGCGGATTTTTTGGTCTTGCTCTGGAGAAATATACATGAGGTTAAACATAAATTTTTTAGCTAACTTCAGCATAAAAGCTTAAGTCCTTGGAATCGATGGAATCGATCGGCCTGTGTCACTGTTTTTGATTCGTACAGGATTTGCGTGCGGGTGTCGATCGACCCGGTTTCCTAAATATCAGCACCGTTTGCGGTAAAAATTAGCGGTTTTTCTAAAAATGCTAAGGCTTTATCGCAAGCTTTCCCCGATACTATGCCAGAAAATATGTCCCGCAAGTTCTACGAATGGCCGGATTTAGTGCAGCTTTACCGCCATGCAGACGTAATTGCAGTTTGTTTGGTAGACAATAAATATGCTGTTGGAGTGCAGGTTTTGCTGGAACCAATGGCCTGCAAGCGGCCGGTCGTCATTACTCGGACTCAAGGTATCGTCGATTATTTAGCGGCCCCGGATATTGCCAAAGTCGTAGATGTGGGAGATGCAGCAGGTTTGCGCGAGGCGATCGTCCATTTGCTAAAAAATCCTCAAGAAGCTGAATCTCAAGCGCAGCGGGGGTACGAAAGGGTTATGAACCAGCACAGCAGCGAACCTTATGTCAATGTTTTAGTCCAGAAGTTGCGGGTGCGCCTCGGCGCACCATAAATCACGTCCGCAGGATGCACAATGCACACCTTACTGATATAGATAAAAAGCCCAACTATTTATTACCTAAGTCATATTTAAAAAGTAATAAATTATGATTTGCAGTTCCTAATTAAATCTCACAGCAGTTACGTACCTAGTAAATAAAGCGGGTTTGAAAAAGATAATCGAAAGCCTTAAGGAAGTATTTTCGTTCATCAAACCCGGTTTCTGTGCCTAAAACAGTTTCACCCAAAACTCCGAAATCAAAACTATTAAGACTCCCGTCCACTCGCCCACTTGTCCCGCCATTTCACCGTCCCTTCCGAAACTAAAACCCAGCGGCGACAAACCAGATTTTCTCGCAGCGGCGACAGTCCTTCCCGTAGCAGCGCATACTTATAAGAAATCAACTTCCCGGCACTTTCATTAAAAGGAATTTCCCCAAACCAAGTATTAGTATTGATATACTCCAACGGGAAACCCTTACTAATATCCCAATTCCCCAGTTCAGGACAATCTCCAATCACCACAATTCTTTCCCCAGGCTGAGTTCTAACGCTGTTAAGCTGCGCCCGCACAATAGTTTTCGCCTTAACTCGCTCGCCGACGCGGCTAAAAATCATTACTTCCTGCGAACCCAACTCAAGGTTGTACAGCATCCCGTCTTTAACTTCAAACTTGCGGCGCGATAAAACCTCCGTATGCTCTCCATCAGGCAGCTCAGTATCAACCTCTTCAATTGTTGTAACAGAACTGCCACGATTCATCGCTACAAACACCACGGAATCGCGATAGCGGCGCACGTAACAATAAACATCAGGAGTTAGATATTTTTGCCACTGACTCCCCATCGAAATAGCTGGATTCAGTCGCCGCAATCCAGACAGCAACCGCACATCTCGGTAAATCGGCGCATCAGTATTCCACTTTTCCATCATGGGGCGGTTGTAGGGGTCATTTCCCCCATCTGTATCATCGTGCAGATACTGTTCAGTGCCGTAATAAATGCAGGGAATACCGCGAGTCGTCATAATTAAACATATCGCCAAATGCAGCATTTCTGGATCGGGATTCAACGACTGAAACCTCGGCATATCGTGGTTGTCAATAAAAGTAATCAACTCCGTCGCCCCGTAGTAGCGGTGATCCAAATTCAGGACATCTTGGACTAACTTAAATCCCGCCTCCGCACCCTTCCCCAATACTTCTCGAATTGCCACGCACAGACCAAAATCTAAAATAGTCATCCCCGACTCGTTGACAAATTCCACAGAACGATCATTTCTAGGGTCGCTGTAAATCCATTCGCCAAAAATGAAAACATCAGGTCTGTGTGTTAAAATGTCAGCATTAAATTCCTGCCAAAACCAAATAGGCATATGCTTGACTGTATCAACCCGCAAAGCATCAACACCTCTGTCCAGCCATTGTTTAATTGCTGACTTAATATAATTGCGGTATGCAATATTGTTTTCGTTGAAAGTTGCTAAACCCGACAGTTCGCAGTTTTGAACTTGCCATTCATCTTCCCAGTTTTTGACTTCGCCGTAGTGGTGATACCAGTTATCTTCATCGTCGTTAAAGTCAGCTATTTTTACGCCGTCGTCGTAGAGTTCCCCTTTTTTACCGCTAAAATCAGGGTTGCTGTGATTGCAGACAATATCGAGCACGAGTTTCATGTTTCGCTGGTGCAACTCATATACTAATTTGTCAAATACCGTATCTTTACTTTCTTGTGTTTGGTTAATAGAAGGATTGTCGCCTGTGGCAATAAAGCGGGGATTTAGTCGCTTGAAATCTTTAGTCCAGTAGCCGTGAATTGCTGCTTGTTCGACAAATAATGCTTCAACTTGCTCGAACAGTGGAGTCAGCCAAACTGCGGTAACTCCCATATCTTTTAAGTAATCGAGTTTGTCGATAACTCCCTGCAAGTCGCCGCCCCAATATTTGCCCCAATCTTTCCCTTCTGGATCGTAAAGTTCTGGGTTGGGGCCTTCGTTATTTGCGGGGTCGCCGTCGTAAAAGCGATCGACTACAATGAAATAAATTGTTTCTTGTCGGAATTCAATGTCTCTGGTGTAGAGGAATTCTAAATCGATTTCGCTTTCTGGCTTAACTTCTTCTAGCAGAGACTCAATTTTTTCTTCGGGTTCGCTAACTTCGTATTGAGAGGAAGTTTGATTGGGAGTGACTGATGTCATGAGATGTATTTTTTTATATTGTAAGATTGGTCAGTTATTCGGAGCTAGAGTCGGAGATAGCTTTCCCCTCTGACTGACTTTTACAGCATCATACGGAATTTCCTGGTTTAATGAAATCTTCCTTTAGAGAGAGGGCAGACTCATCCTTGAGTATTATGTGGATGAGAGTTAATATTTGGCTTCATTCTCAATCAAAGGGGCAGAGACTCAAAAACCTGTGCTACCAGGCTGATCCTAGTAGCGAGAAAATGTGTACTAATTGTGCGATCGTACTTTTTCCCTTCCTTTCATTCCTCCCGCAAGTTTTGGATATCTTCAACGCTCAAACCAGTAGTTTGACTAATGGTTTGATTGTCAAGGACATTGATAAGTTGCCTAGCAATTTCTAAAGCCTTTTCTCTCATTCCTAGCGCGATTCCTTTTTCTCTGTCTTCTGCGATGCCTTGTTCTCTGGCTTGTGCAATTCGTTTTTCAATTCCCCTGAGCAAGACACCCTGCTGATCGACAATAAACATTTCGCGTTCTTCTAAATCTGCCAACTCCTCTGGATTCAAATTAGTTTCATTAGCAATCGCAAAGGCTTGCTGTATTTCCGATACTGTTTCCATTGTTAACGGCACTATTTCCAAGCTGGGAGCATTTTTCCTAAAATAAATCCACTTGTCAGTCAAAGTTTCTAACTCATCCAATTGTTTATTGAATTTTGGCAACTCAATAAATACAGCAGATTCCATATTTATGAAGTACACCCGCCTCTAGTTAGCTCCTCGTAGGAAGACCGCAGTGCCGTGTCCCTACACTTCACAAACCTGGAATACGCTGTATTAGTTCAATCTCTGGCTCGACATCATCAAATAAACGCTTTTGTTCCTTAAACACAAAATTAGAGATTACTTCTTGGTCATTATCAAACATTTCAAGATCAGTAATTGTCAAAGCAATTACAGGTTTTAACTTAAAGTAACCTTGACCGCGAATCAGTTGAAAAGAACGATCGCGCTACATCCACCCCAACCCTAGCTAACTACAGCCACCGCAGACTCTGGAACCTGAGAATGCTCCACCCGAAAAACATTCGCGCTCAAATTAGCAACAATTTGTTTCCCCTGCTGCGTCAGTTCCAAATAGCCGATCGCATCCTTCACATACCGATAAACCACATTCCAATAAAACTTGGGATAACCATCCCGCAACTCCCCCGGATTTTGATAGCCCAAAACCCGATTTTGCCCAATTTCCTCAAACTCGTAAAACAGCGCCGCAATCTTTTGCAAATATCGCGGATCACTCAACTGACCAATTAAATCAGCAGCCCGAACTAAACCAGGATAATTTACAGTATCTTGATAATCTTCATTTGCAGGAACTGGAAAACGAGTCAGCTCAATATTATGCTTAACCAGCTCAGCATCAATCAGTTTGTGACCGCCAAAACGCTCGTCAATAAACATTTTTCCGCGATCGACATGATAAGGCATCAAACTAGCATCCGTCGCCCCCGGAGGCAGCGTTAATTTCAGGTCGCCTATTCCCGTCGCATACAGTCCCAAATCTCTTCTATCTTGTCGGCAAACACCTTTAACATACCCGATATCGTGACATAGCAAAGCAATGTGGAAGTGCAGCCAATCTTCGCAGGAAACACCCCCTTCGCGGATGTGCTTCCCACCCAGAATTGCTTGTCCCACCAAGGTCACTAAAATAGTGTGTTCGACATTATGGTAAAGAGCATCGCTATTAGCAATATTTTCTAAAGCCATACTCGCCACCCAAGCAATAATTTCGCCATAGTCAGATTTAAACCCGCCATAAGTGTGGCGGTAGCCTTCAATCAGGCGATTGACAAAAGCCTTAATCAGCAGTTCAGTTGCGTTAAACATATTCACTTCCCTGAGCCCATGTAGATTATTAAATTATTTTTATAGTTATTGTTTTTGCTGCTACAGTTAGATGTTATTTTTGGCTTAAGCGCCACGATGAATACCCACTCCTATCGACAGGCATCCATTGATATTATCAACAATTATGGCTTAAATTATGGCTCTCGCAACTACCAGAGCGACAGACCCCATAAATAATTGATATCAATGGGCGATCGAGGTATGACACCCCTCAATTAGCTACGGCGTTACATCTTCCCCGTATAGGTTAGGAAAAAACGAGGGCGATCGAAAACGCAGCCGCACTAATTCCTCATACACAGGATTAAGCTTGCACATAGGCGGTATGTGGAAAAGCTGGTGTCCCTATAACGGAATATCTCTCTCAAAAGGACACCGTGCGGGTATAAGTTGGCACACCACTGAGTTACTTGTGGCTCTCCCACGGCAATGCTATCAAGCCACTGTCGCACTTGTTGCACGAGGCGATCGCAAAAAGTTAAGTCTTGGCACTGATTTTCCGGGAAAATACTTGTAGTCAAGTTCATGATTGATCTCAGTAATCATTACTAACAAAAACTTATGAATCACCCGACTTAATCCTCAACGAAACCCACTGTTGATCCGGTGACATGAATAAGTTTTATGAGTGACACTCACAGTCGCAAAATGTGATGCAAAGAGCTAGCATTTGTGATTTAAAACTCGCTAAAGCGTGAGACAGATCACGCCCTCTGTTCCCTCCAGAATGTATATTTAGATAGATGGCAAGAAAATAAGACAGAATAACTGGCAGTCCTCCCTCGCAGCTCCCCTCTCCCATCATCTGCGATCTACGACTCTGTATACTTACTAATATAAGGTTTCAGGCAATGATTAAACAAAAACATAAATATGCCGACCTTGCTCAACTCCCCCACACAGATACCGTGCTCCAAAAACTCCCTGTAGAAGTTAAAGAATGGGCCCAAAGCTTGCCTTGGAACCAACGCCGCTATGTCTTGTCCCTCTGCTACATATTGTGTGCATCTACTCCCGACTTGCAAGCAGAATTTTTAGATAATTATACAGCCGACGGTTTAGTCTCAAAAATGTTTGAAGATGTAGATACTCTACACCGAGTCAAAGAGTATTTAATCAGATTTCGGGTCAAAAAACAATTAAACGAATCAGATTTAAGAAGCTACATCAAACAATTTTATATCCACTCAGCTCAACAATCGCTCCGAGAAACTGACCAATATTTAGAATCAGCACTCCGCTTCGTCTTGAGTACAGAAGAACGTAATAATGTTTTTAACTACATTTTGGGCTTTGAATTTATTAAAATTGTGTTTCAAATGAGCTGGTTGCAACACGAAAGATTAGCGAGACTGCAAAAAAATCAGTCGCAGTTTATTGAAACCTACATCAAGCCGATTCAACACGCCCACAGAATTAATGGCATAATTCTCCCGAAAGATGAGAGAATCTTTTTTGCCAGACGCACCTATTACGTTCAACTACCTAACATTTCCTACAGAAGGCTCATTGAGTTAGTGATGGCAACTTTTACTACAGAAATGGTGAGTAATTGCGGATTTTCTATCAGTCGCCACTCTCAAGCTCTGCGTTTTGACTGCGATTACATTTATGATCCAGAACCAGAAGAAGAAAGATTTCCTACTGACTTGCAATTTATTCATTAACTTGACCCAGTAAGGTGTACCCTAAGTTGCTTTTTTCTCTTTACTTTTAGTTGCGCTTTGGGCACAGGAGAGTTTTTAAAGCATGGGACTTCTAGTCGGCAAGTTAAAACTGAATTTTTCAGCCTGATTTTCTATAAAATAGGAGGGCAGTATCCATTAACTTTCCGCTTGCATTTCTTCAATGTCAAACCAGCTAACTATCACTCCCGCTAGCGGAATCGCCAGAAATATACCTAAAAGTCCTGCTGATCTTGCCCCAACTAACAGTGCAAAAAATACCACTACCGGATTGAGGTTAAGGGAATTTTGCATCAGTCTGGGATGAATAAGGTTGTCTTGAATTTGCTGCAAAACAATGCAAGCTGCCAATACCTTTAAAGATAGCCACACATTTTGAGACAATACAATAAAACACACTAAGCTAATTCCCAGCGTCGCTCCGATCCCCGGAACTAAATCAAACAATCCGATAATAAATGCTAAAATTAAAGGAAATCTCACATCTAACAGTAGGAAAATTCCAAAGCTAGCGGTTGTCAAAAATAACATTAACAGAATTTGTGCCTGAAAAAATCCTAAAAAGTTTCGCTCAATTGTTAAACTTAAACGCCTGTGCAGGTGTCGGGGTATAAATTTGAGAACTAACAGCCACAGCCTCTCTCCATCAAGTAACATGAAAGAAGCCACTACCATAATTAATATTAAATTCAATAAATTGGTTAAAAATACTTGTAAGAAAGCAATACTCCAAACAACTCCAGATAAAGCTTGATTTCGCAGTTGTTCCTCAATAACTCGCAGGTTAACTTGCAGGTTTCTCGCCCGCAGGAATGCTTCGATGCGCTCAGACAGAGGCGCCAGAGCATTCACAAATTCAGTCAGGCTGTCAATTAATTGCTGTCCTTGAGATAAAAGAGTGACCCCTACGGTGACGGTGAGACCGCCAAAAACTAAAAGGGTGAGCAGGACAACGAAGGCGACAGCTAAACTTCGCGGTAAAAATCTCTGGAGAGTTCGCACTGGATAGTTGAGCAAAAAAGCCACGAGTGCAGCAATGGTGAAAACCGCGACTGCTGTTTCAAAGTAAGCTAAAAGTTGCAGTCCAGCCCAACCAGAAGCAAATAAAAGCAAAAACCGGACTAAGGCTAAATTGCTTAGCATATTCCAAAAATTGGGAGGGGTTTTTTCTTGCTCTTTCACAGGGATTTTTAGGGGTTAATAGTATAGCTCAAAAATATTGCAGAGCCCTCTTTTAGAATCGCATCTAAGATCTATCTGTGGCTATCCCCCTCAAGACAGAAAACAGATGTCGAACTGAGGCAGGAGTGGGTTCTATTCACCATAAGTTCGATCGTCACGAATGCCGAATAAAACACGTCGGCGATCGAACAAACAGCATTTTTGACTCTAAAACGGCCTCGGAAACTCTTTGCCAGGGGAGTATTTGTCGTGGCAGGCCCCCAACTAGGAAACAAACGCCCAAACTAGCGGACGCCGAAAAATCCGGTTTCAGTGCCAGTGGCGAAAAATTTCAACTCTGCCCCGTGGAAGATAGTATGAACAGGTCAATTTTTGGGATACTAGAAACTAGCACTCAACTTAGCTGAGGAACAAACGTGCTGCTATCAAAAGGCTTTGAAGTAGAAATGTATACCGGCACTCCCGAAGGTGAGGTTGTCGGTCTATCCGATCGCATAGTTGCCGATCTAGAGGGATTTGTCCGGGAGCCTGATAGCCGCAATGTGGAGTACACGACCGCCCCGCTGTGCAGCTACGATCGCCTGTTGTGTGCCTTAGTCAAGCCACGAGTTCGGCTGCGCGAGTATTTAAAACAATTGGGCGACTATACCTTGCTGCCGGGAAGTACCTTGTCTCTCGGAGGGAGCGATCGATTTTACCGATCCGATCCCAACAACCCCTACCACACCTACATCGAGCAAACCTACGGCACCAAAGTCGTCACCGCCAGCATTCACATCAACATCGGCATCTCCCAACCAGAAATGCTGATGCGCGCCATCCGCCTCGCCCGCGTCGAAGCACCGCTATACCTTGCCTTGAGCGCCTCTTCCCCCTTCCTCGACGGCGAAGTGACGGGCTATCATTCGACTCGGTGGGGTTTGTTTCCCAAAACTCCCGCCATCGTTCCCCTGTTTGAAAGTCACAAGCATTACATTCAGTGGACTGAAGAACAGCTAGAACTCGGTACTATGCAAAACGTCCGCCATTTGTGGTCTGCAGTGCGACCAAATGGCGATCGTCGCCCCTACTGTCTCAATCGCCTCGAACTGAGAATTTGCGACCTCGAAGTCAATCCTCTGGCTTTGTTGGCCATTACTGCCTTACTAGAAGCTCGCATCTGGCAGATGATGGAAGACCCCAGCTTAGACCCTTTAGAGCTCAGCACCTTGCCTGCGGCCACCCGCAACGAAGACTTAGTTGCCCTCACAGACGCCAACGAAATTGCTGCATCCCGGCAAAGTTTGGATGCCGAACTCACTCACTGGCAAGACGGCAGAACTATTCTGGCACGAGATTGGATTGAGGAAATTTACCGCGAAGTGTGGCCTATAGCCAAAAAACGCGGCTTTAGTTGCTTTCTCTCGCCACTCAAAAAGATTCTCCGGGAAGGCAACACGGCCCAGCAGTGGTTGAAGCTACACGAGGGCGGTTCGGACACCCGCAGTATTATTCTGCAAGGGATTCAGGGGATGGCTCACCAAGAATGGGAGCTAGAAGACAACTTGTGCGCCCAGTTAGTTGCCTGAAGTACCCGCCGTTATGATAATGGGGGCTTTCACTAGCCCCCTGGCTATGCGTACTCAGCCAATAGAAATAGCCCGAACCTCCCGGTCAATCGATTTTAGATTTTAGATTTTAGATTTTAGATTGACCCCACGGATAAATTCGGGGGCTTGTGTATTGGATACAGGTTTTTTATTTCTGGACGGATGAATCCGGGGGCTTATATCCTGGATGCTTGATTGTCAAAAGTTGCAGATCGCCGCCCTTAAAACCAATCAGAATATTTAATCAATGGAGTTCGACAAAGGTTATAAATAAAAGCTATAAGGTATATCTACCTGTGGGTAGTTTTATAAATTTCCCAAGAGCTGTATTTTTCGCTTTTAATTAGCTTCATGCCCCAACTTGTCTTGATTCACCCGCAAATCCCCCCGAATACTGGCAATATCGCCCGCACTTGTGCTGCCACAGGCACGGAACTGCATTTAGTCGGCCCGCTGGGGTTTGAAATTAGCGATCGCTACCTAAAACGGGCCGGCTTAGATTACTGGCCCTACGTCAATCTCCAGTGCCACGAAGACTTAGCGGCT
This sequence comes from Microcoleus sp. POL10_C6, assembly GCF_036701585.1. Taxonomy (NCBI): domain Bacteria; kingdom Bacillati; phylum Cyanobacteriota; class Cyanophyceae; order Oscillatoriales; family Microcoleaceae; genus Microcoleus; species Microcoleus sp. POL10_C6. The sequence goes on from NZ_JAUBRB010000006.1 coordinate 114,595, forward strand.
TTTCAGGCCTATCGGGAGCAGCGCGGGGGACGATCGATCGGATTCAGCACTGGCGGGCGATGCAATTACGCGCAATTCCAATTTCAGCCCAGCGACTGGCTGATGTTTGGCTCGGAAACTGTAGGCATTCCCCAATTCGTCTTGGATGCCTGCGACGCCACAGTTTTTATTCCGATGAGCCAGCCTGGAGTCAGGAGTTTGAACCTCTCCGTCAGCGCCGCTGTGGGTTTATTTGAGGCTAAACGACAGTTGGGGGAGCTGGGATAAATCATTATCAACACATAAATATATAGATATTTAATAGCTGCCGGAGGCTGCCAAAGCTGCATTTAAATATAAGAAATTTGTATCAAAGGGGTGAAAATCTAGATAGCCGACATTAATATATTTTATTCAGTCCAAAACAGATTGTTATCAGCAACACAAAATTACTCCCAAGATGATTCAGCAACAAAAACAGAGGATTTTAGGGATTTAGGGCGTGAGCGAGTACCAGCTTGGGTCTGAACACTATATCTAGTAAATATACGGTTGTAGGTTGTCCGGAAATTAGCCTAAAGTTTGATAATAGGTGAGAGTTCAGAGCCTTACCGGAACGAAGATTTTATGTATTCGTTCCAGCTATTACGGTGTAAGGCTTGTGGGGTTAATTGCAGCAGGTTTGACCGAGAATTTTAAAATTTCTGACGGTTTGAGCTTGTCTAAATTAAAAAAGCAAGGTAATCTGGCCTAAGCATGATAGCTGTCAACAATCAGAATATTTTTGCTTGTTGATTTAAACTCAGCGTCATGCGATCCCCTTGAGTGTTTCCAAGGACAGTTAGCGCTTCTCAGTAGGAGGTCGTTTTTTTGAAACGAACATATCCCCAAATTAAGCCTGTTCAGGCTAGTGAAATCGACAGAGACGGTTCTGCGGAACCATCCAAACAGACAACGCTCAGCACAGGCAGAGTTCGCTCTCTCGCCACGATCGGGCTGGCAATATCGGTAGGTGCTTCTGGCATCCTGCTACCGAGAAATGGAGACAGCGCTCGCGCGTCTGAACTCGCACCGACATCAGAATCCACCGCTGAAGTACAGCCAGTATCGGCCAACGGGCCCGCTACGTCGGCACAAGTTGACGGTTCCAGGGCCGAACAGCCCGGGTCACCTTATGAACCCGCGACGGTTAAGGTGCAGGAGGGGCAAAGCCTTTGGGAGCTTTCTCGGGATTATGAAGTTGAACCGTTGGCACTAGCAACTGCCAACGACATCCAACCCGATACCATACTCCAAGTTGGCCAACAGCTCAGAATTCCGACTGCGACGGAAGCCACACCACAACAGAACGCCGGCTATAGCACATCGGCTTCGCTAGATCGCGCAGCGACGGTCAATCCCGAACAAGAGTTAAATCTGACTGGCTCCGAGCCATTGGATAGTGCAGCCATGACAGCGCTGCCATCACCCGCAGCGACCCCGCTGGTCACGACGGTACCGGAACAAAGTTTGATCGAGATCCCGAATGCAGACGGGGCGATCGACAGTTTGAAAAAACAGGAAAACCGCACCACAGAATCGGGTCGAACTATGTTCGGGTCGGAAGGGGGAGCAAATTTATCTACACCTGCGGCATTTTTGCCGGAGTCAGCACCGACGCTGACCTCCCCCGGATATGCAACTGGGACAAATATTCCTGACCTCGATGCCACATCTGTAATTCCCAATTCCGGGGGAGGTCAAGCAGCATCGCCAGATCGAGCATTCGAGTCAATTGAACAGTCTTTGGCAACACCCACTGTGCTAGTCCCCCCTGCGGGAAGTACCGCCGCGCCGGCTGAGGTTCTCTACAGCGTGCGTCCGGGAGATACGCTAGATGCGATCGCCAAAGGTCACGGCGTATCGCCCACAGATCTGATCTCCGTTAACAAGCTCGGCAACCCCAACTTGCTGAATGTCAATCAACGGCTGAAAATTCCCCAAGTTGGGTTTAAAAATCCAGGGGTGCAGGCGGCAGCCTCTTATTCTGCCTCCAACTCTACATCTGTCTGGGCGGCGAGTTCGGTTCCCGCATCTTTGAACCCCAGCTCGTCTACCTCGGAAATAGCCGGTGCTGGCGTTGCAGCACCCGCGCCCAAAGTGCCTGTTGTCTCTCCCCTGGAGAACCTGGAAGGTCTGAACAATATTTCAGCGCCGATGGTTCCCCAAATTAACAGCATTCCGCTGACTCAAGTTTCCCAAACCATTAGCGATCCACGGAAGCTGGATCTTCAAGGCGAACCAACATTTACAGGTGCAGTTGACACCAGTGCCCTGCCCTCGCCAGCCAGTGCAACTGCTACCGCCATCGCTACGGGAGAATACCCGCAGCCGATCAGCTTCGTGGCAAATACTAGCGCCCAGGGTTCAAATGCGGAGCCAACTAGCGCTGTACCAGAGTCGAAATCGGAGCCTCTCCCTACCGCAGAATCTCTCAACCCTTATTCCGAACGCTTGAGGGCAGAAGTTGTCAGGCTGCGAGAGGAATATCGTGCCTCGCGCAATTCGATCGGCGCCAATGCGGTGTCCCTGGCTCCAAATGACGGGCCCTCGGTCAACCCGTCTGAGGATATGCCAAGTGCCAATCCCTATCTCTACACCCCCGACTATACTGAGGCGGTGCAGAATGAAATCAGCAGACCGCCATCGAGAGCCTGGTCTGAGCAGGTTCAGAAGCAGCAGCAAGAGCGTTTAGACCCCGCTCGCGCAGCGGAACTGCAACCGATCAACCTGACGCCGAACTCTGCTGGGCAGCGGCCTGTGGTAGCAACTGCTCCTTTGGGAGCCGACGGTTACGATCCCCTAAGCAACCCGTCTTTGGGACGCATGGTTTCTCCAGAACTGCCTCCGCTTTCGAGCCCTGATACTTATCTGCCTAACGGCAAACAACAGTCGGCTAACCGGTTTATTTGGCCGTCTAAGGGCGTTCTGACTTCTGGCTACGGTTGGCGCTGGGGACGGATGCACAGGGGAATTGATATTGCAGGGCCGATCGGCACGCCAATTGTGGCAGCATCAGACGGGGTGGTTACCTATGCTCAGTGGAACGACGGCGGCTACGGGTACCTGGTGGAAATTACCCATCCTGACGGCACTGAGACTGTCTATGCCCACAACAGCCGAATTTTGGTCCAAAAGGGTCAGAGAGTCGCTCAAGGGGAACAGATTTCAGAAATGGGCAGCACTGGATTCAGTACCGGGCCGCACTTGCACTTTGAAATTCATCCCGCCGGACAGGGTGCTATCAACCCAATGGCTTTACTGCCCGACGATGCCTCCAGCGCTTCTCGGTAACGACTGGTCGAAAGTTATGGGTTTTGAATGATTACCAAAACTCATAACTTTTACTGGAAGTCATTAGAAATAGTGTTGCTTGAAAAGAAGACATAGCTAGCCCTACCGTGCTACGATAGTAAATCGTGAAGTAGATTTGGCTCAGTGGCGCAGTGGTTAGCGCAGGGGACTCATAAGCCCAAGGTCGCAGGTTCAAATCCCGCCTGAGCCATTATTTAATCCAAAAAATTGCGCTCTCAAATTTGAGAGCGTTTTTTTTTGATTTCTCTAGAACATACTTGTAGTCGTTATGAGTATGATATATTTGTAACAGTTCGTAAAAAAGGAAACAAAATCTATGACCAGTGAATGCCTCCGGGTTGGTCAAGCTGCACCCGATTTCGCAGCAACAGCCGTAGTGGATCAGGAATTCAAGACAGTTAAACTGTCCGACTATAAAGGCAAAAAGTATGTAGTCCTGTTCTTCTACCCCTTGGACTTCACCTTTGTGTGCCCGACTGAGATTACAGCATTTAGCGATCGCTTCGAGGACTTCAAGAAAATCGATACCGAAATCCTCGGCGTATCCGTTGACAGTGAATTCTCTCACCTCGCTTGGATACAAACAGACCGCAAATCTGGCGGTGTTGGCGACCTCAACTATCCCTTAGTTGCTGACCTCAAAAAAACAATTAGTTCGGCCTACAACGTCCTCGACCCAGAAGCAGGTATTGCCCTCCGAGGTCTGTTCATCATCGACAAAGAAGGCATCATCCAACACTCTACTATCAACAATCTTGCCTTCGGCCGCAACGTGGACGAAACTCTCCGTACTCTGCAAGCTATCCAACACGTCCAGTCTCACCCCGATGAAGTTTGTCCAGCCGGCTGGCAGCCCGGTGACAAGACCATGACTCCCGATCCTGTCAAGTCTAAGGTATTCTTTGCTGCGGTTTAAGCAGATTATATTTGTACGGACACGGCAGTGTCGTGTCCGTACCTGCACGGGCATTCATTTAACCGGATTTTTAATTAGCAATTAGCAATTACCCAATTAGGAAATATGCTGACTTCTACTAATTTTAGCGGCTTGTTAAATCAGCGGTTTTTCCAAAATCTATTGCCTGTTCCGGCGACTAATGTTCTTAACCTGGAACAGAGAACGCCAGATTTTGAATTGCCGGATATTAATAATGGCAAATTAGTGCGGCTATCGAATTATCGGGGCGATAAGCCGGTAATTCTAGCTTTTACACGGATTTTTACAGAAAAGCAATATTGCCCTTTCTGTTTTCCTCACATTAAAGCTTTGAATGAAAACTGGGAAAAATTTGCCGATCGCAATATAGAATTATTGATGGTTGCCAGTACCGACGATCGCCAAAGCCAAATTGTAGTTAGAGATTTAGGCTTGAAAATGCCTCTGCTTTCTGATCCAGGCTGTCAAGTTTTTCGGGCTTATCAAGTCGGTCAGGCTTTAGGTGCTCCTTTGCCTGCTCAGTTTGTTTTGGATGCAGATGGAAAACTCCTCTTCAAACATTTGTTTTCTTTCATAGACCACAATGCTAGTGTGGACACTTTGTTGAAATATGTCGATCGGTAAGGACACCGCTGCTGTGTCCTAATTGGGAGTTTTTCACCGCTGATGCACGCTGGTGTAGGCCCATCAGCGGGATTTTTTCACCGGTTGACACTAGCTGCGACAGGTCTTTAGTAATAAATACTTATTGTGCCAATTTCGATGGCGGAATGTTGCCATGTTCGATCGACATTAATCTAGGCTATAGCTTGAAGGTACTTAGTACAAGTTTAAGCCAATGTCGTCTCCCAAAGATCGATCGAGCAAAATTGAATTGAGCGTCTTAGCGTCGCATCCTGAGTTGTTGACAGGTTTAGATGCGTGGCTGCGGCTAGGTTTACTTTCGCCCGCTGAGGTTGAGCAATTGTGCCGACAGTATTTAGTCTGCCCAATCAGAGAGCCCGCTGTAGATTTTTCTGAAATTGAGGAACCGCGAGCTCCTATTGGCGATCCAAAAGTACCTGCCTTATCAACGCCTCAAGCATTACCTAGCAGCAGAGAAAGCGTTGCTAGGCCCACAGAAACTACTCAAACCCCTAATTTTATCGCTCAAATTTTGCACTCGCTAATGGCCGAAATTAGCGTGGTGTGGCTGTTGTTTTTAGGGGTGTTCATGGTAGTTGTCTCCTCTGGAGTCTTAGCTGCCAGTCAGTGGGAAAGATTTCCTGCCGCCGGACAATACGGAGTTTTGTTAGCTTATACTTTAACTTTTTGGGCGATTAGCAGTTGGGCCAACAGACAGGTTAATTTGCACTTGACTGCTCAAACTTTGCAAGAAGTGACACTGTTGCTAGTGCCGATCAATTTTTGGGCAATGGATACTTTTGGATTGTGGCGGTATCCTTGGGATTGGGCGGTAGCAATCGCAGCGGCACTTATTTTGACTTGGATAACTGCCCGGATTATCAAATATCAATATCAAAGCTTATCAGGAAAAAACATCACTCGCTCGATCGCCCTAAATCACTTGGGATTGAGTTATTTGCACTGGGGGTGGGCATTGACCGGCTTTTCCCTGGCTGCGGTTTATGTGGGTACAGTGGGAACTGCTGCTACTACAGTTTATCAAGTTCAGCAACAACGATTGCAATCTATCCAACTTGGGGGAAATACTGAAACATGCCCCGCTGCTTTCAGTTTGAGCAGAGATTTTTTGACTTACAAAAAAGCGGCTTTAGTAGCTTATTCGTTAGGAATTTTACTGGGTCGAGCGATATTTGTCAAGGATGTAAATATCGCTGAAATGGGTTTAGCTTTGGCGATTTGTGGCGTGCTTTTAGCATGGCTAGATTGGCAGCAACCCCGGCCATCTGGGACTATTGAAAACAATATATCCGACCAGCCAAATCCCAGCAACTTTTTTAAATGGCAATTAGCGGGAATGGGTTTGTTGGGTTTGGGGTGGCTGGTTTGTTTTCGCGACATTCCGCTACAGGCGATCGCAGTTAGCGGATTGGCTGTTTGGTTTTTTTATAACCGTTTAGTGCGGTTTGGGCAAGAGTTTGATTTGCTAATGCTTGAGGCGGTGGGACTTCAAAGTATTTGGCTGTTTTGGCGACTGCTTCCTTTAGGGATTAAAACACAAGTTGTGGCATTTTTAACTCAGCTTACAAACTCTCAGGAAACTCCTTGGGCTTTTTGGAGTGTTCTGCTATTGCCTTATTTAATTTTAATGGTAAGTGCGGCCGAGTGGCTCTACCGCAAGCGAAAGTTTCAACTTGCCAGTTTTGGCGAAAACGTTGCTCTCGGTTTGGGGAGTTTTTTAACTGTTATTAGTTTTGTCAATCCGTTTTGGCGATCGCTCAATTTATTAGTCTCTACTTTAATTGTAGGTTGGATAACTTGGAAATACGTAATTCCCGATAATTACCGGCGAGTTTCGAGGCCGGCTTCTGCTGTTGAAGAACAGGGACATCCGGCAATTTTGGTTCCCATAACTCACATTATGGGTTTAGGCGCGATCGCTTCGGCAATTGACTTATTTTTTCCCAACCAGCAACCAAATATTTGGTCGGCAATATTATTGATTTTTATGGTGGCTGAGTGGGGATTTTTTGTCTGGATGAAAGCGGCGAATTTCCGAGAAACTTCTGCGTTTTTCCGCTGGCATCCTGCATGGTTCCAAAGTTCCTGGTATCTGGGCTTAGTGTTAGCAGGATTCAGCTTTATATTGTTGCAAAATTATGTAATTGCCGGTACTGCCACTCATCGCCCTCAGTGGAGTTTGCTCTGGCTGGCGACTCCTTTGGCTTTGACTGCTGTTGCTAAATATACTGAGGTTCCTCACAAACGAGTTGCCAGTAACTTTAGTACGATAGCCTTAATATTCGCACAATTTCTAATTTTTACTTTTCCGGGATATCGGTTAATTGGTTTGGGGGTTGCCACCGGATTAATGTTGGTCAATACTTACTATTTAGTCGAGCTACCAGCGGCTGCGATTGGAGTGGGGTTTGGCTTGAGTTTCGTAGCTGCGGTGATTGATCAATTAGGTTTTGTGTCTGGTTGGCTTTGGGGAATTGCCGGGGCGATCGCTCTTTTGTCTCTGTGGTTGCTTCGCAGCATAATAGTTCGTTTTTCCAGCCGTTTGCCTGAGTCTTCTCAATTAGCTGAAATTTACGAGCGAGCTTTAGATGGGTGGGCCATCTTACTGGCAAGCTTGCTGTTAACAACTATTACTTTTTATTCCTTTGACTTCTACGCAGGCAGGACATTGATTTCCCCGCCCTCTGCTGAAGTTTTGGCTGCTATTTTGGTGATAATGGCTGCGATTATTTTCCGAAGTTTACGCCAAATTTCCCCTCTGGCAATTTATGCCTTGGCTTGGAGTTTGGAGTTGTTGACAGCAGTCGGTTTGAGTTTTGTCGATCGCACTACGATTAATTTGGCAGTGGCTAATATCGCTCTCGGATTGTTTACTCAATTATTGGGTGATGTGTGGCGGCGCCGCCACCCCGATCCAACAATTTTACCTAGCATTCATATTATACCTTTGGTTTACGGGGTATTGGGTTTAACTTTCCGATCGCACACTTTTGCGAATTGGACTGGTTTAACTGTCTTGGGGGCGTCTTTAATTGCGATCGGCATTGGTAGGCGGGAGCCAGAATTCAAACCTTTGGTTTATTTAGGATTAATTGGCGTGTCCGTTGCTGCTTACGAATCGCTACTATATCAACTTTTTCAAACACCGGGAGGAGCTTTTGGCGACGGCTTAATTGTCCTGGCAACTCTCGGCACAACTTTAACATATATCTATCGCATTTTATCTCCTTGGCTCAGTAATTATTTACATTTAACTAATGCAGAGTTAAAATTATTTGCTCACCTGCACTGGGTTTTGAGCAGTTTGCTCCTGATTTGGGCTTCTGCCGATGATATTAAGTCCGGCCTAAGTTTAGGATTAGTCACTGGTGCTTTATTAGTTCAATACGCTTTCTTGCAAGGGCGAAATAATCTCGATCGCCAATGGGCTGAAATTTGGATTTACTTGGGCTGGCTAGAAGCCTTTGGCATCCGGCTTTATTGGATCAATACGCCTTTAGTTAAGTATATTTCCGGGTCGCTGGGACCTTGGAAAGTTGCCCTCGCTTCTCTATTAGCCTATTTTCTTTACATTTTGCCTTGGGACAACTGGGGTTGGTCAAAAAAACCTTGGCAGGTAATTGCTTCGCTGATTCCAATAGTTACTATTTTGGAAAGTCCGGCTAAGTTTTATCCGATTAGCTTGCTGATAGCTGCCGCCTTCTATGTTTTCCTAGCTTGGGAAAGGCAGGAAGTCCGTTTTACCTATGTGAGTGTGGCGATAATTGATTGGATAATGCTGCGGTGGTTTGGGGAAATAGGATTGACTCAGCCGGAGTGGTTTTTTACTCCTTTGGGGCTTTCTTTCCTTTATATTACTCAGTTCGATCGCACTCTCAAATTACCCGCACAAAAACCGCTACGCCACACTCTGCGAATGCTCGCAACTGCGCTGATTTGCGGGATGCCTCTTTTGACTCAGCAAAGTCACGGTTTAGTTGCGGCAGCTTTTAGTTTACTGGCGATTGCCGCGGGTTTGGCGCTGCGAGTTCGGGCGTTTTTGTTTGTGGGAACGGGATTTTTTTTAATCAACGTTTTCTATCAGTTGGTGGTTCTAATCTTCGATTATCCGCTGATTAAATGGGCGATTGGTCTGGCTTTTGGGATTGCGTTTATCTGGATTGCTGCTAGTTTTGAAACGCGGCGTGATCGCATTTCTGCTTTGGTGCAGCATTGGGTTGTGCAATTGCAATCGTGGGATTAAATTTTCCCTTAATCAACTTTTGTTGGGTGGTTAGGGTGGGTTTACCAAAACCCTAACCCTATGATTATTTGTTGATGAAGTTTTGAAAAATCGCCCTTTTTTTTTGGGTAAAAAGCTTGACACTGTTAGCTTGACAATGTATTATTTAATAATGGGAATATTGGCAATTTTAAAACTTAACTCACTACTTCCATTATCTAAAATATACCTTAAAAGCAAACTAAGATCAATAGGTAAAAATTCCTTTTTTTGCGCCGCGATTTGAGATTGTGAAAGCAGCAAAGGCGATGAAACAGAAAAAGGGCAACTAAAAGGAGCGCCAAATAAATGATGACAACTCAGTTAATCAAGCGCCTGTTCACAGTAAAAGAATATCATCAGATGATTAAATCTGGCATCTTGACAAAAGATGATAAAGTTGAATTGATTCGAGGAGAAATCGTTCAAATGGCCGCCGTCGGTAGAAGGCATACATCTCATGTCAAGCGTCTGACAGAGTTATTTTATACCCGCTTATTATCGAGAGTAACCATTGGAGTTCAAGATCCGGTAGAATTGGACGATCGCTCGGAACCTGAACCGGATATTTCCTTACTGCGACGGCGCGATGATTTTTACGAATCGGGACATCCTCAGTCTGAGGATATTTTACTCATTGTGGAAGTAGCGGATGCAACCGCTGAAACTGACAGAAATATCAAAATTCCTCTTTATGCCGAAGACAATATTGTAGAAGTTTGGCTGGTAGATATTAACGAGCAATGTGTAGTAGTTTATCGCGAACCTTCTCCATCGGGATACCAAAATATTCAAAGATTCCAGCGGGGTCAGACTTTATCTATTCTAGCTTTTCCAGATGTAGAAATTGCTGTAGATAATGTGTTGGGATAAAAGAGCCAAAACTCATACGATTTTAGATTTTAGATTTGAGATTGGGGAATGACTTATATAAGGATTTGGAGCTTGCCTAAAGTTGCTTTTTTTTAACTGGTTTTATTTAATTAAAAACCCGGTTTCTCTAAGAAACCGGGTTTTTAATCAACAGTATTTATCCGTTTTTAGAGCCGATTAATGGCTCAATGCAAATTCGGGCAATTTCGGCTCAGATGAACCATCGGGCACTACCTTAACCTGACCGTTTTCATCCACATCCACGATCGCCTTTTGGCCGTCTTTCAGCTTGCCAGACAGCATTTCCTCAGCCAGTACATCTTCCAACAACCGCATGATGGCGCGGCGCAAAGGTCGAGCACCGTAGCTGGGATTGTAGCCTTCTGTAACTAACAAGTCCTTGAACCGTTCTGTCACCGACAAAGTAATACCCTGTTCGGTTAAGCGGCTGAAGACTTGCTGCAACATAATGTCCGCAATCTGCTTGACTTCTTCCCTGTTCAACTGGCGGAACACGATAATCTCATCCAAGCGGTTGATAAATTCGGGACGGAAAAACTGTTTCAGTTCTTCGTTTACCAAGCTGCGAACGCGGTTGTACTGCGCGTCTGCGGCACTTTCAGTAAACTCGAAACCAAGACCGCCACCACCTTTTTCAATCACTCGCGAACCGATGTTGGAGGTCATGATCAGCAGTGTATTCTTAAAGTCTACTGTCCGACCTTTAGCATCCGTCAAGCGGCCGTCTTCTAAGATTTGCAGCATCATGTTGAAGACATCCGGGTGAGCTTTTTCGATTTCGTCGAACAAGATGACCGTGTAAGGACGGCGCCGGACTGCTTCTGTTAGTTGGCCGCCTTCATCGTAGCCGACGTAACCGGGAGGCGAACCGATGAGTTTGGAAACCGTGTGGCGTTCCATGAATTCGGACATATCTAACCGAATCATGGCTTCTTCGGAACCGAAGAAATAAGTTGCTAGGGCTTTTGTAAGTTCCGTTTTGCCGACGCCGGTGGGGCCGGAAAAGATGAAACTGGCGATCGGGCGATTCGGATTTTTCAAGCCTACCCGCGCGCGGCGGATGGCCCGAGAAACTGCGGTGACAGCTTCTTCTTGACCGATCAAGCGCTGGTGCAGGGTGTCTTCCATGTGCAGCAGCAATTCCGATTCGGATTCTGTCAGCTTGCTGACTGGTACTCCCGTCCAATTAGCCACGATGTGGGCGATGTCTTCTTCGGTGACGACAGGAGAGGTTTTGAGTTGGCTTTTGTTGATCGTAGCTTCGGCGATTTCGGCTTCAATTTCTAATTCGCGATCGCGCAATTTTCCAGCTTTGTCGAAGTCTTGCTCGCGCACTGCTGCATCTTTTTCTTTTGTTACTGCTGGCAGTTGCTTTTTGAGTTCTTTAACTTCGGGCGGGGTTTGTGAATTCATCACGCGGACGCGGGAACCTGCTTCGTCAATTAAGTCGATCGCCTTGTCTGGCAAAAACCGATCATTAATGTATCTGTCTGACAGTGTTGCTGCTGCTTCTAAAGCTGCGTCGGAAATTGTCAGTCTGTGATGCTGTTCATAAGCCGATCGCAACCCGTACAATATTTCTATTGTTTCAGCCACACTCGGTTCACCGACTTTGATCGGTTGGAACCGGCGTTCTAAGGCAGCGTCACGCTCGATGTGCTTACGATATTCGTCCAAGGTAGTGGCGCCGACACACTGCAATTCGCCTCTAGCAAGGGCGGGTTTGAGCATATTGGAGGCGTCCATGCTGCCTTGAATTGCGCCTGCACCGACTAAGGTGTGAATTTCATCAATTACCAGAATGATGTTGCCGGCAGCGCGAATTTCGGCCATGATTTTCGTCAGCCGTTCTTCAAATTCGCCTCGGAACTTTGTACCAGCAATCAGCGAACCCATATCGAGGCTGATTACTTGTTTGTCTTCTAAAATTTCCGGGACGTTTCTATTAACAATCCGCTGGGCTAGGCCTTCGGCGAGGGCTGTTTTGCCGACTCCCGGTTCGCCTACTAATACTGGATTGTTCTTCGTGCGGCGGCCGAGAACTTGGATCACGCGCTCGATTTCATTTTCGCGACCCACCACGGGATCGAGTTTGCCTGCTGCGGCTAACTTGGTCAAGTTTGTGCCAAATTCTTCTAAAGTCGGGATTTTACGATCGCCACTATCTCCCCTACCTCCGGGTACCGCCGCCACTTCTCCTACGGCACGAATTACCTGCGTGCGGACTCTCTGGCGATCGATTCCCAAGTTTTGCAGCACCTTCGCCGCCACCCCTTCATCGTCCTGAATCAGCCCCAGCAGGATGTGTTCGGTGCCGATGTAATTGTGGCCTAACTGCCGCGCTTCGTTCAGCGCCGTCTCAAAAATGCGCTTGACGCGGGGGGTAAAAGGAATTTCCGGCGGGAGGAACCCAGAACCTCTACCGATGATATTTTCGATTTCATTGCGCGCCTCTTTCAAGTTGAGGCCCATATCCAGTAATACTTTTGCAGCGATGCCAGTGCCTTCGCCGACGAGCCCCAGAAGAATTTGCTCGGTGCCTACAAAATTGTGACCGAGGCGTCGCGCTTCCTCTTGGGCTAGCATGATTGCTTTAATGGCTTGTTCTGTAAAGCGTTCAAACATATTTTTTCTATCCTACTGTCTTGGCGAGGGCTGTATCGCTGCTGGTGAGGAGCGATTTGGAACACTACACAAATTATAGATGTAAATTTTTGTGTATTTCCTTCTCTAACAATGTATCTTGCTAAAGGGGTAGGGACAGTGGGGAGAGCCGAATAGTAGGGGTGTGGTTGCCGTCCGCCACCAACGACTATTAATTGAGAATAATAGTAGCAAAATGGCTTTGTTGCATAGATACTATAATTTCTTATATATCAAAATTTTATACCCGTAAATAAAATTGATTTTTTTACTTTAAGTAGACCATTTAACTAAGCTAAGCATATAACGGTTGCCCTGTCAAGACTTTTGACGATTGACGGTGGTCGTGCCGTCAGCCAACAGTCAACAGCGAACAGCGACTCGAATCAAATATATTTCCAACTCAGAGGAGAACTCCATGCAATTTCTCTCGCAATACCAAATCTACTCCACTCTCCACGAAGGTATCGAAACGATTATTTATCGAGGAAAAATCCCCACCCACCAGGATACAACCGTACTCAAAATCCTGAAAGCTGAATATCCCACCCTCGATGCAATTACCCGCATCAAGCACGAGTATCGCATTCGCCAACATTTAGACCATCCGGGCCTAGTTAAAGTCATTAGCCTAGAAACATTTGACAACCGTCTGGGCTTGCTTTTAGAAGACTTTGAGGGCGAATCTATCGATCGCCTCATGTCCAGACAAAAGCTCGAAGTCACCACCTGTTTGAGGTTTGGCATCCAACTTATAAAAACCTTAGAATATCTACACCTTCAAAAAATTATTCATAAAGATATTAAGCCTAGCAATATCATCATCAACAGCCAAACAGGAATTATTAAGCTGACAGATTTCGGGATTGCTTCACGATTGTCCAAAGAAAATCCCCAAATTAATAATATTAACTCGATCGTCGGTACTTTTGCTTATATGTCTCCCGAACAAACCGGGAGAATGAACCGCACCCTTGACTACCGCACCGACTTTTATTCTCTCGGAATTACTTTATATGAAATGCTGACAGGTCAACTGCCATTTATGAGCAACGACCCGTTAGAGATAGTTTACAGCCACATAGCTTGTCAAGCAATTTTACCCCATCACATTAATTCAGACATTCCACCAGCAATCTCACAAATTGTGATGAAATTGATGGCCAAAAATGCCGAACAGAGATATCAAAGCGCAGGCGGATTGTTGGCAGATTTAGAAATTTGTTTAAATCAGTTAGAAACTACAGGCAAGATAGTAGATTTTACGCCGGGAAACTTAGATATATTGAGTCAGTTGTTGATTCCTCAAAAATTGTACGGTCGGGAAACACAAGTCAGCGAACTATTGGCAGCATTTGAACGTGTAGCTAATCCTCGCGAGGAAAATTCTTCCCCTTCCCAAATTGAACTGATCCTAGTGTCGGGTTATGCAGGTATAGGCAAATCTGCCGTAGTTAGCGAAATCCAAAAACCCATCACCAGACAGCGGGGTTATTTTATTTCAGGTAAATTTGACCAATTCAAGCGGAATATACCTTACGCATCTTTAATTCAAGCTTTTCAATCTTTGATCCAGCAGTTACTTGCCGAAAATAACAAAAAATTACAAGATTGGCAACATAAACTTTTAGCCGCACTAGGCGATGCCGGACAAGTAATTATTGACGTGATTCCCGAACTAGAATTGGTAATAGGCAAACAGCCTGCCGTTGCGGAACTTGCCCCCACAGAAGCACAAAACCGCTTTAACAGGCTATTCAAAGAATTTATCCACGTATTCGCGCAAAAAGAGCATCCATTAGTCATCTTTCTTGATGACTTGCAGTGGTCAGATTCAGCAACCTTGAAATTAATGGAATTGCTGGCGACTGACCCCGATAGCAAATATTTACTATTAATTGGAGCCTATCGAGACCATGAAGTTAGCTCTACACATCCTTTAAGGCAAACAGTAGAGTACCTTCAACAAACGGGTATTATTATCAACAATTTAGTGCTGGAACCTCTTTCTTTAGCCCAGGTTACTGAGTTAATTTCGGAGACATTGAATGACTCAGACCGAATTCAACCTTTAGCGGAGTTAATTTGGAATAAGACTGGTGGGAATCCTTTTTTCTTGACGCAATTGCTCAACACTCTTTATCAAGAAAAACTTTTGAGATTTGACTTTACCAAGCTGCTGTCTCCCGCAAGAAGAGGGGAGTGGCAGTGGAACATTGAGGAGATTCAGGCTATTGGCATCACAGATAAGAGTGTAGTTGAACTGGTAGCCAGTCGGATTCAACAACTGCCAGAGAGTACACAAGAAATTTTGAAATTGGCGGCTTGTGTTGGGGACAAATTCACTTTAGATGTTCTCTCTACTGTCAACGCAAAATCTCCATCAGTCACTGCGACTGAACTCTGGGATGCTTTGCAAGCAGGGTTAATACTTCCTTTGAATGAGAGTTACCTCATTCCTTTATTTTTAGATGGAGAAGGAGGAGCTAATTTAACTTTCGATTCTTCGCGAATCAGCTATAAATTTTTGCACGATCGCGTCCAGCAAGCTGCATATTCGCTGATTCCTGATGATGAAAAGAAAGTCACTCATCTTAGCATCGGTAAATTGCTGTTTGAAAATACGCCCGCCGATAAAGTAGAAGAGAAAATTTTTGATATTATCAACCAGTTGAATGTAGGAATTGATTGTCTGCTCCTGCAATCAGAAAAAGATGAATTAGCAGGATTAAATTTAATTGCTGGACATAAGGCAAAAGTAGCTAATGCTTACGAACCCGCTGTTAAGTATTTAAATGCCGGAATGTCGTTATTAGCACCTGATAGCTGGGATCGCAACTATAGCATGACGCTGCGGTTGTATGTAGAGACGCTGGAAGCGGAATATTTAAACACCAACTTCGATCAAGCAGAAAATTTGGCGGAAGTGGTTTTGCGATCGGCTAAAAACCAGCTTGACATAGTGAAAGTGTATCAGCTCAAGATCCTATTTTATCAGGCTCAAAGCCAGATGCTAAAAGCTGTTGAAACAGGTCTAGAAGTGCTGGAAATGCTGGGACTCAACCTATTAGACAACGAAACCATTGCAGTGCCAAAATTGCCACGAATTGAGGAATTAGAAAACCTGCCAGTTATGACAGATCCATATCTACTGGCAGCTATGGAAATCCTGACAGCCCTCTATCCTCCTGCTTATATTGCCAAACCTGAAATTGTGTCCTCCCTCGTCTTGACTATGGTCAATCTTTGTATCGATCACGGTCATTCAGCATTAGCTACTTTTCCCTATACTCTTTATGGAATGATTCTGTGCGGCATCGAAGGCGACATCGAAGCAGGCTACTACGCTGGATTAATCGCTTTAAAGCTACTAGAACAATTTAATGCTAGCCAACAGAAAGCTAAGGTTTATGTAATGTTTAATGCTCATATAAGAATCTGGAAAGAGTCTAGTAAAAATACACTTAATTCATTTCTAGAAGGGATGAAATCTGGTGTAGAAAATGGTGATTTAGAATGGGCGGTTTATAATTTTATGCACTATATTACTAATTTAGTGTTAGTGGGAGAACAGTTAGAATATGTCGAAGAAAAACAAAGCGTTTGTATGGAGTTTTTGCAAAAAAATAAACACGAATTTGCCATGGGTTATGCTCAAATTTGGCAAGTAACTGCTTCAAGCTTAAGAAGCAAAACATCAGAGCAAGTACGATTAGTTAGCGGCAGGTTGGATGAACCTGCTGTGATGTCCCGTTGGCAGAAAGAAAATAATCGAATGTCGCTGTTTGCAGCTTATGTTGCTAAATTGATGCTGCTTTATTTATTGAAAGATTATGCTGCGGCTGTGGCCAGCGGTAAATTAGCGGTAGAATACGCAGATGGGGCGATCGGCTTAATCACTGTTGGGATACACAATTTCTACTATTCGCTGGCTCTCCTCGCTCACTATCCTGACAGTGACAATCAAGAAGCATACCTAGCTATTGTTAACTCTAATCAGCAAATTATGAAAAAGTGGGCCTGCCATGCACCCATGAATTATCAGCATAAGTACGAGTTAGTCGAAGCAGAAAAAGCGCGAGTTGTCAACGATAAACTTGCCGCAATGGATTATTATGACTTAGCTATTAAAGGAGCTGCTGCTAACGGTTACATCCACGAAGAAGCATTAGCTTATGAATTAGCGGGAGAGTTTTATCTATCTTTGGATAAAGAGATAAGTGCTCGAGCTTATCTGACCAAAGCTTATTATGCTTACATCCGCTGGGGATCTACAGCCAAAGTTAAAGACTTAGAATCCCGTTATCATTATTTAGTTGAGCGCCATCAAGACCCAATACATAAAAATGTTATCAGCACTGCCCAAACTACTATGAACAATAGTTTGGTGCTGGATTTTTCAACAGTTGTCAAAGCATCACAAGCTGTTTCGAGCGAAATTATTCTCAGCCGATTGCTAGAGAAACTCGTACAGCTTGTAAAGGAAAACGCAGGCGCTCAAAAAGTATTATTTCTTGCCAAGACAGGTAATCAATTATTCATAGAAGCTGGACTTACCGATCAGTTTAATGATCTAACCGTGTTACCATCTCTCCCGATTGCCGAATCGGATATCCTCCCAATTTCCTTGATTAACTATGTAGAAAGAACCCAAAAATACTTGGTTTTAGATGATGCTACCCGATCCGAGCAATTCCAATTTGACCCTTATATTGCGGTCAATCAACCCCTATCTATCCTAGTATTGCCAATTATCCATCAAGGCAACCTTACGGGAATTTTTTACTTAGAAAATAATTTAACCAAAGGTGCTTTTACTAGCGACAGGCTAGAAATTTTGGGAATCCTGTCTGCACAAGCCGCTATTTCTCTAGAAAATGCTCGTTTTTATAGTATTCTGGAAACGCGAGTAGCCCAAAGAACTGAGAATTTGCATACTGCATTAGAAGAACTTCGCCACACTCAATTGCAGCTAATTCAAAGTGAAAAAATGTCCAGTTTAGGGCAAGTTGTCGGGGGAGTGGCTCACGAAATTAATAACCCGATTAACTTTATTTATGGAAATTTATATTACACCAATGAATACGCTGAAAACTTACTAAATATACTACGTTTATACCAAAAAAATTACCCCAATCCCGTGCTAGAAATAGTAAATGAAACAGAGCAAATAGATTTAGATTTTTTAATGAATGATTTCACTAAAATGATAGATTCAATGAGAGTGGGCGCTGCGAGAGTTCGCGATATTGTGCTGTCGCTGCGAAACTTTTCTCGGCTAGATGAATCTGATAGAAAATGGGTTAATATCCACGAAGGTATGGACAGCACCTTGATGATTTTGGATCACAAATTACTTAATATTCAAGTGATCAAGAAGTACGACAATTTGCCTTTAGTTAACTGCTATCCGGGAGAAGTTAATCAGGTATTTATGAATGTCCTGACCAATGCGATTGATGCTTTTTGTCGCGAAAGAGGGAGTGAAGTTGACTCGAAACACACTCCTACAATTCAGATTTGCACTGAAGTCGCGGAAGGAAATCAAGTAGCGATTCGCATTGTTGATAATGGTGTGGGGATGAATTCGGAGGTGCGGGGTAAAATATTCGATCCGTTTTTTACTACTAAACCGATAGGTAAGGGGACTGGTTTAGGATTGTCTATCAGTTATCAAATTGTGGTAGAACAGCATGGAGGAAAGTTAATTTGCAAGTCGGAACCTGGAGAGGGCAGCGAGTTTACTATACTGCTGCCGTATTGATTAATTAAAGCCATCGTGACAGCAACTGCTCAAATACTTCCACAAAGCCGATCGCAAGTTGAATCAATGGCCAACCCACCAGACAAATTAACACCGCCCAGCGAGTTTGAATATCCAAACCTTGCCGAACCGCGACAATTACAGCTAGCAAACTCCAGACAACTAATATGCGCTCTATTCCTTCTCCCAGCAAGGGAATTAAGGTTAAGAAACTCAGAACTTGGGGGGCGTAGGCAAATCCGATTGGAACCAGCAGCTCCCGATAAGTTACGTGACCCGGTTTCAGCCACTCCCCGATTTTAAAGATAGTGAAAGTCCAAAAATAATAACCCCCCGCGACTGCCAAACCCTCTATGAAAAGTCCTAGAAATAATATTGATAGCTCAGTTCGGTTGATTAACAAGATGACAGAACTGCCCAACACGCGGGACAGCGCAGCTAAAATTACAATTGTTAAAGCTATTCGCTTAGTTCTGCGAGTGTAGGGAGTTTTTTCGTAAAAGTTGCCGTTCAAAGAAAGTGCGTTCCAAAGCGTTGCGCCCAAACCTGCAATTGAATCTTCTCCCTTCACGTTGAACTCCTGCTCCTCAAGATAGTTGACAACTTGTACAAAATAAGCTCTAATACAGCAGAATCACCGAACTATTTCTAGGTAATTAAGTAATTAATTGGCATTCTACCAGATTTTATTAAATGCTAAGATTGATTTTACGGATACTTGCATGGCTGCGCGGGGGAAGTTTAAACTTGTTGCTGATCGCAGGTGTAATTTTGATAATTTGGGGCATTCTTTCGCCGGTGGGGACTGTTATATGGTGGCTGAATCAAAGTGCCGAAACTTTTGGTATCAAGAAAAATCCACCGGAGATATTGCCATCTAAGAAGGGCAATCTAGAAGCGCGTAAGTCTTCGCAGATAAATTGTTATATCATTTTTTTACCGGGAGTTGGCGATTTTTCGGGGGACGAATTAACCCCTGGTGAAGAGTTGTTTCTCAAGCGTTTAGTTAAAAGTCACCCGCAGTGCGTAGCAGTGGGCGATGTTTTTCCTTACTCAGTTTCTAACAAAAGTTTAGGAGGAGAGCGCTGGCTAGCTCCTTTTTGGCGGTTTGCAGAACAGGCAAAAAAAGGGCCGATTGCGGGGAATATATTCATTAAAATTCGCAATCTCTGGAGGTTTGCAATTTCTCTAGATTATCGCTACGGCTTTGCATACAATCAGGGAATAGCTAATGTAATTATCGAGAGGATGAATGCTCAATCTCCCTTTTCAGTTAAGTCTCAACAACCGGTGAAAGTTATTTTAATTGGCACTAGCGGCGGCGCACAAGTTGCTTTGGGTGCTACTCGCTATCTTAAAGAATGGCTGAAGGCAGAAATTACGGTTGTTTCGGTTGGGGGGGTTTTTTCGGGAGAAAATGGTTTTGCAGAAGCCGATCGCATTTTCCACTTTCGCGGCACTCGCGATTCAATTGAGGATATCGGCGGCATAGTTTTTCCCAGTCGCTGGTACTGGTACGCGACTTCTCCTTTCAACCAAGCTCGTTTGCAAGGCCGCTATGCAGAAGCTGTGAGCGGCCCTCACAAGCACGACGGCGATGAGGGATATTTTGGGGAAAATCTAGCAGCGGATGGTAAAAAGTATGTAGATATAACGCTGGACAAAATTAATCAATTGCCTGTTTGGTCTGAGGGCGCGCGCGATTGATGAGTTCTTGCATATTCGATAGTCATTAGTTATTAATTGTGTCATTGTTGGTTGTGCGTCGCTTGAAGCTGGGCCTTGTTGACTTCCAGTCTCTACCTCCAATTCGCAATTCCCGATGCCCAATTCCCCATTCCCCATTCCCCATTCCCTATTATAAATGTCTCGACCAACATTATATATTGCCATCACAAATCACGGATTCGGCCACGCTGTCCGAGTCTCCTCCGTAGCTGCAAAAATTCAAGAATTAAATCCAGAGATTTTACTAATTATCACAACAACAGCTCCTCGCTGGCTGCTAGAATCTTATATTAGTGGCGACTTTATCCACCGTCCCCGTGCTTTTGATGTGGGTGTGGTGCAAGCTGACAGTTTGAATATGGATAAAGACGCGACACTGCAAAAATTACGGGAAATTCGGAAAAAGCAAAATTCCCTAATTGCCAGCGAAGTTAATTTTATTAAGCAAAATCGGGTGGGTTTGGTGCTGGCAGATATTCCTCCTTTGGCAACGCGAATGGCGGCAGCGGCTGGGGTTCCTTGCTGGATGATGAGCAATTTTGGGTGGGATTTTATCTATCGCGATTGGGGCGGGGAATTTGCAGAAATGGCAGATTGGATTGGTGAGTGTTTCGGAATGTGCGATCGGCTTTTTCGTCTTCCTTTGCACGAACCGATGGCAGCTTTCCCAAATATTCAAGATGTGGGCTTGACTGGTGGCAATCCTCGCTACAGTAACGAAAAAATTCGGGAAGTATTCGGCATCGAAGCACCGCTGGAAAAAACTGTATTGCTGACTTTCGGCGGATTGGGTTTAGAGGAAATTCCTTATCAAAATTTACAGCAATTTAGCGACTGGCAATTTATTACTTTTGATGCGGGATCTCCCGATTTGCCGAATTTGATTAAAGTCAAAAATCAGGAGTTTGCAAAATCTCTCCCGATTTTACCGCGTCCGGTTGATATTATGCCTGTCTGCGGGCTGTTAGTTTCTAAACCGGGATACAGCACTTTTGCGGAAGCTTTGCGCTTGGAAATACCTGTTGTTTCTATAATGAGAGAAGGTTTTGCAGAAGCTGCGGTGTTGCTGGAAGGGATTCAAAATTATGCGGAACATCAAATTTTGACGGCGACGGAGTTTTTTGAGGGGGATTGGGAGTTTTTGCGACAACCGCTGCATCCGCCCTGTTTGTCGGATAAATTGCATAAAAATGGTACGGAGGATATCGCCCAAGCTGTTGTAGACTATTTTTCATAAGTGCGATTAGAAATCGATCTTATACAAACAAAGTCTACCTCCGCCAACAGAAGAGTTTGGCATCAGTCTCATCCAAAATCTAAAATCTAAAATCTAAAATCGAATGAATCACTATCAACAGATACTCAAGATTCAAACTACAGGGAAATCTTTGGGCAAAATCACTCCTAAGATAGAAGATGTGGTGGCGAATTCAGGTATTAAAACGGGACTTTGTAGTTTATTTTTGCGCCATACTTCTGCTAGTTTGGTGATTCAAGAAAATGCTGACCCGGATGTACTTAAGGATTTGGCTAACTTTTTGGCTAAACTGGTACCGGAGGACGATCGCTACATTCACGATGCGGAAGGCCCAGACGATATGCCGGCGCATATTCGCACTGCGCTGACTCATACTTCTGAACAAATCCCGATCGACCGCGGCAGGTTGCTGTTAGGAACTTGGCAGGGAATTTACCTGTGGGAACATCGCCAGCGGGGTCACATTCGCGAATTAGTTGTTCACGTCAGCGGCACTTGATCGGAATTTGTACCTCGCTGATTTTAGTTGCTTCCGGCGTCATCGGGGAATTGTAAAAAAAGCGGCGCGGCGGCCCGACTATTTCGTATTCAGGATGTTCTTGAAGCCAATCTTTGAGTTTCTGGAGGTTATTTTCGTAGCTTTCCCAAGTGTAGGCCCCGCCCACGCCGATGCTGACAACCATCATGGGCGAAGTATCCGTAACTTCTACAGCGGAGTTAACGCTGCTGGGGGCGATATTTGGTGCGGGATAGAGGAACGAAACTTCAGCTTGAGGAACTGCATCGATTTGCCCGGAAGTTTCCGTGTAGCGCGCTTCTACTGGCGTTGTCATCGCAATTTGGTTGTTGCTGATGTGTTGAAATAAGGGATTGAAGGCGATGCCAGTTGCTTGTCGCAAATCGCCCGTGTGGGTGTAGGTGACAGCGCGGTAGTGAGGATATTGCTTAACTTCTATGACCCCAATCTGTGCGGGTTCAGGGAATCCAGTAGGTAATACCATTTGAGATTTAAAAGTTGAGATTTTACATTGAAAAATGGGGGAAGACTGACTCCGCAAGGGTTTGGAACTTGCTTGCAGTTGCATGGTTTTTGGCAACTGGTATAAATAGGCTGAGATTGTTTGCAGACAATCGTTCAGGTGGCACAATTAGTTTAGCAGTTATTTAAGGCGCTGCTAACTATCGATCGCCTAGAATTAGTTGAGAGATTATTAATTAACCTCGTAATAATACGGACGGCACTGAGTAAGCACAGAAACATTAATCTAGTTGTGCTTGAAAAATTAGCGTTTTTCAGGTGTTTGCTATTTGTGTCGGAAAATATTCCGCTTTTGGGCCGATCGAGGTGTGTGTTCTCAGTTATTGGGACGCTTATCGCATTCAGTAACGCCTATCAATTATACCGCTTTCAGGGAATGACGTATGAAAAAGATTCTAGTGATTGAGGACGAGCAAGTAATTCGCGAGAATATTCTCAAACTCCTTAAAGCTGAAGGTTTCGACGTGACTGGTGCAGAAAATGGAGCACAAGGTTTATCTGCGGCGGTGTCAAATGTTCCCGACGTGATTATTTGCGACGTGATGATGCCAGAACTTGACGGGTATGGGGTGCTGGTGGCCTTGCGATCTAATCCGGTTACTGCTACAGTACCTTTTGTTTTTCTGACCGGTAAAGCCGATCGCTCTGAAATGCGGCAAGGTATGGAATTGGGAGCAGATGATTACCTGACTAAACCCTTTAGTAAAGCTGAACTTGTGGGCGCGATATCGAGCCGCTTGAAAAAACAAGAAGCTGTCGCCGAACAGTACAATACTTTGCGATCGCAAAGCAGCGAATTTATTCAAAATACTGCTGACAAATTAGAGCAGATCAAAACTTGTTTGTGCAACGCACTGGAACGAGAAGAATTCCAAGTTTACTATCAGCCGCAAGTCAATGTCCAGACAGGTAAGATTATGAGCGCCGAAGCTTTAGTGCGCTGGGTACATCCAGAAAAAGGGCTGATTTCGCCCGCAGAATTTATTCCTCATGCCGAAGAAACTGGCTTCATTGTACAGTTAGGGGAGTGGGTTTTGCACACAGCTTGCAAGCAAATGCAAGTTTGGCAAAATGCTGGTTTTTCGCTTCGGATAGCGGTGAATCTGTCGCCGCGCCAATTTCACCAACCGGATCTCAGCAGCAGAGTTGCCCAAATTTTAGCAGAAACTGGTTTGGAAGCGAGCAGTTTGGAATTAGAGCTGACAGAAAGTTTGATGGTAGAAGATGCCGAAAGTGCGATCGCGACTTTGCAACACTTGAAAAATTTGGGAGTTTGTATCTCTCTTGACGATTTCGGAACTGGGTATTCTTCTTTAAGCTATCTCACACAATACCCCTTCGATACTTTAAAAATAGACCGCTGTTTTATCACCAACATCACTGATGGTTGCACAAATGCAGCGATTGTGAAAGCTATTATTGAAATGGCGCACAGTCTCTGTCTTGAGGTAATTGCCGAAGGAGTTGAGACGGAAGCAGAAAAAGATTTTCTCTGGCGCTATAAGTGCGATATAATGCAAGGATATTTGTTCAGTCCTCCTTTGGCGGCAGCGGATTTTGAACAGTTGTTGGTGGCAGGTAAATAAAATATCTATTAAGTCAATATTGAGCAGAGAATTAAGTGCGATCGGGGTGGAATATGGTTTTAGAATCCAGCAGTAACGTTGACTCACTCAAATCAAGCCATAAAAAAAATAAGGATTTTTACCTAGCTGTTCAAATAGCTATAGTGATAGTGTTTTTAGCTATTTTGTCCAAATTTTTTATCATAGTCAACGCTGGAGAACGGGGCGTACTGATGCAGTTTGGTAAAGTGCAAGAACAGGTACTCGGAGAAGGACTTCACGTAATATTCCCCACAGTTTATAGTGTAAAAAAGTTGAGCGTCCGGGTACAAAAACAGGAAAGTTCCGCTGAAGCTTCCTCAAAAGATTTGCAAGATGTTTTCACGGATGTAGCGCTCAACTGGCATATTATCCCAGAAGAAGCCAATGCTATTTTTCAACAAATAGGTGACGAGAAAGAAGTCGTGACTCGCATTATCGAGCCGGCTGTTGAAGAAGTATTAAAAGCAGTTATGGCTAAATACACCGCTGAAGAAATTATTACTAAACGGGGAGAAGTTAAAGCCGCAGTTGATGATTCTTTGACCTTGAGGCTGGTTACATATCACATTGCCGTTGACGATATTTCTTTAGTACACGTTCACTTTTCTGAGCGGTTTAGCGAGGCGGTGGAGGCGAAACAAATTGCCGAACAGGAGGCAAAAAGAGGGGAGTTTTTAGCGCTGAAAGCAGCAAAACAGGCGGACGCTAAGGTGAATTTAGCCAAGGGAGAAGCCGAAGTGCAAAGGTTGCTGCGGGACAATTTGACTCCGGAACTTTTGGAAAGGCAGGCTATAGAAAAATGGGATGGGAAATTGCCGCTGATTGTTGGTGATGGGGGTAAAAATTTATTGGATTTGAGGAAACTATTGAACAGCGGTCATTAAGGTAATTAGATATCTCCCATAATTCTTGTGGAACAGGCAGGATGCCTGTTCAAAACTTGCTTTTGAGGAGATGTCTATTAAGTAGGGACACGGCACCGTGCCTTTCGTTGTGTCCCTACTTAACGTACAACCAATAGTCCGGCAAGGCAAGGGTTGAAACCCCTGCCTCAAAGCTAAAGTCGTCTGAAGACGACTAATGAGTTCTTCAGTCCTCTTTGAGAGGACTTTAGCTATTAGACAGGGGTTTCAACCCCTGGCGGACTGACGGGCGGACGGAAGGACTGGGCGGACTGACAGCTTAACTTGACACTAATCGGCTCTTGGAGTGTCCCTACTGGGGTCTTACCAATTACCAGCACCTTAAGTTAATATCTGTTCAAAAGCTTTAGTAATTCCAGTTTGAAAACGCTGTCGGTGCTTCAGTTTTAAAACGGGTTTAATTATTTCCAAACATACATTAGAACTTGGTTGGCTATCTATAATTTTAATCGCTCGTAGTGTAGATAGCTGCAATTCTTTTTTTACCATCAATTCAGGAATAGCCGCTGCATTTGTGCCACTTTCCACCACTGCTTTTACCATTTCACTGCTGTTCAAAACTAAAGTTACATTCAATTCATCGGGATTAACGCCCCAACTTTGCAAAGCTTGTTCCAACATTTGCTGAACTCCAGAACCAGCTTCTCGCATCACCCAATCCGTTTTCGCAATTTCCGTTAAACTCACTTCTGCACGTTCAAACCAAGGGTGAGATTGGCCAACTACAATCAGCAAGCGTTCGCTGCCTACAACTTCTTCCTCTAGAGTGCTCTTAAGCGAAGCTTTAATGTCTCCCGTCACTAAACCCAAATCAAATGTTCCCGTCGCCGTCCCCGCACAAATTTCTTCGGCATTTGCCAGAGTACAATTCACGGAAATACCAGGATATTGCTGTTTAAACTTGCTAAGTTTATCCGGCAACCAATAATTGCCAATGGTCAGACTGCAACCCAAGTTTAATTCGCCTCGCTGCAAGTCATTCAACTCCCGCAAACCTCTCTCAGTCAAAGCAACTTGGTCGAGAATTTTCTGTGTTTCAACTTGCAGCAACTTCCCAGCATCTGTGATTTCGATCCGGCGGCCGATGCGGTGAAATAGTTTTACTCCGTATTGCGCCTCTAAGCTTTGGATTGTCGCGCTGACAGCGGGTTGGGTGATGTAAAGTTCCTCCGCTGCGCGGCTGAAGTGCAGGTGTTCCGCCACAGCTAGAAAAACTCGCAGTTGGTCAAGTGTCATTCCGGCCATGCGGAGTACCTTTTTACTAAATACAGACATTTTTTTTTGGAAATAAAAATCTTTGGCGGCTAAACTTTGACCTGAACTTTTCGAGTCTCTGGTACAGGCTGGAATTCCCCAAAAAGCACGGTTGTCAGCCGCTATTTAATTTTCCTTTTAACATCAAGGGTTTGGGCTGGTGGCGACAGATAGGTCTCGTCTTCCAACAGTTCTTTTGCCACGGCACTGCATCACTTGTATTTATTAATTCGATAAACAACACCATTTGATTCTACCTGTCAAGAGCCTTAAGGTAATACTTAAGCTTCTAATGCAGGGTCCAATGCGGAAGCAGCACCAACAAGTTTAAGCCGATCGCCAAAAGTCGATCGACAAAAAGAGAGAAGATAAATGACCAAGAAAACGCCAAAAAATCAGAGTGCACACGGCTTAAAGCCGGACTGCCTCTCCTTCGGGGAGGTTTTAGCTCAATCCTTTGCCGTCATTGCACCTACAACTATCCCAGCATCTAATATAGGGTTAATTGTCGCTCTTTCGGGTAAGGGGGCTTGGCTGAGCTTTCTCATCGGCTTGATAGGCCTAGTATTTGTCAGCATCAATATCAACCAATTTGCAAGTCGATCGGCTTCTGCAGGTTCTCTTTATTCTTATATTGTTAAAGGACTAGGCCCGACTGCCGGCGTAATTTGCGGCTGGAGTTTGGTACTCGCTTATCTATTTACTGCGATGGCCGTTTTGTGTGGTTTTGCCAACTTTACGGGTATTTTCATCGGTCATTTAGGCATCCATCCGTCACCGATTACCCTGTTATCGATCGGGGCTGGCGTTGCTTGGTATGCAGGTTATAAAGATATCCAGCTTTCAGCTATGGCGATGCTGTGGCTGGAGGGAGCATCAGTGGCGGCGATTGCACTTTTAGGAATCATCATCTGGGCGCACAAAGGTTTTGCCTTAGATATGTCCCAACTGACTTTGGAAGGCGTAACTCCGGGGAACATAGCGACGGGACTTGTCTTAGTAATGTTTGGTTTCTCTGGTTTTGAAAGTGCTACATCTCTGGGTGACGAAGCGAAAAAACCCTTAAAAAATATCCCCAGGGCTGTCATGGGCAGCGCTGTGATGGCAGGCTTATTCTTCATTTTGATGACCTATATTGAGGTTTTGGGTTTTAGCGGTACTGGAGTTTCTATTACTAATACTGAAGAACCTCTGAGTTTTCTGGCGCAACAAGTGGGCATGGGTTGGCTGGGAGAGTTAGTGGCTTTCGGCGCTTTATTTAGCTTTTTTGCTTGCGTACTCGGCAGCATCAATCCAGCGGCGAGAGTGTTTTTTATGATGGCGCGCCACGGTTTGTTTCACTCTTCATTAGGTGTAGCGCATTCGTCTAATAAAACTCCCCACGTTGCAGTAACCCTGTGTACATTTCTGACATTTTTGGTGCCGGCTGTGATGTCTATGTTTAACATCAAACTGTTCGATTGTATGGGTTATTTGGGGGCAATTTGCAGCTACGGATTTTTAACCGTTTACGTCTTAATTTCGATCGCCGCCCCGGTGTACCTGCACAAAATTGGTAAATTGCGTGTGCGAGATGTGCTGTTCTCTGTGGTGGCGATCGCATTTATGATGATTCCGATTGCGGGCAGCGTGGGCATTCCCGGCAGCACTATGTTCCCACCTCCAGAACCTCCTTACGATGCGTTTCCTTACTTGTTCTTGATGTACTTGGTGGTTACTTGCGGATGGTTTTTCTGGCAGCGCCTGCGTTCTCCTGAACTCGCGGGATCGATGCAGCAGGGTATTGACGCAATTCATGCCAAGTTCGAGGAAGAAAATGCAATTTACGGCGGTGTTCGATTGAAAGCCGTCCCCTTTGACAGTGAGCGTTTTTGATTAGCAGTTACCAGTTCGCTGTTCGGAGAAAGAGTTTTTAAGCAACTGGGTTTTTACTGAGATATTGCAGAATTGTCAATCAGCATTTCAAGGGCGTTGATCAGCTCAACAGCCCACAATAAAATTTAATTTTTGTGGAACGGGCCTGAGAACCCGTTCCGAAGATACGATCCCAGCAAGTACAACGAAATAAAAAATCTGAGGAGACACAGAAATGAATGAATTACTAACAGCAATTTCTACGGCAATGACAGCTTTTACGGCTACGAATCTAGACGATATTCTGATTCTGCTGCTGTTTTTCTCGCAGGTGAATGCAGTATTTCGGCGCAGGCATATCGTCTTCGGTCAGTTTCTGGGCTTTACTGCACTGGTTTTGGTTAGCCTTCCCGGGTTTTTTGGCAGCTTAATATTTCCGCCTGATTGGATCGGAATGCTGGGTTTGCTGCCAATTGCGATCGGGCTTAGCCGCTTGCTGAATCCAGAAACTGATGATTCGGAAGTTGAGGCAGAATTACAGCAATCTGAGAAATCTTTTTTTAGAAGTTTTTTGTCTCCTCAAACTTACAGCGTAGCAGCGGTGACGGTGGCAAATGGGGGCGACAATATCGGGATATATGTGCCGCTTTTTGCTAGCAATACTTTAGAAAGTTTGGCGGTTGTTCTCACTGTATTCTTCGGGATGGTGGGCGTTTGGTGCTACGCTGCTTATCGGTTAATTCAGATGCGGACGATCGCAGATACTTTGACTCGCTACGGCAATCAGCTTGTGCCTTTTGTTTTGATTGGATTGGGAATGGCGATTCTGGTGAAAAGCGGCACTCTGGCAAGCCCAACTTTAAGTATAATATCTTTAGTGGGTTGCGCTTTCTGTTTGATAACTATGAGCAGAGGTAACGCCCGGGAAACTGAAGTCTAGAAAAATTGCAGGGACAGCACATGAATTGGATTGCAGCAGCGATTATTGCCGGGATTACATCTTTTGCCGCAACCAATATCGACGATATGGTGATTTCGATGCTGTTCTTCGCCCAGGTAAATGATACTTTCCGCCCCCGGCATATCTTTGTCGGTAAGTACCTCGGATTTGCAGCACTCATCGCTGCTAGTTTGCCCGGTTTTTTTGGCGGTTTAATTGTGCCGAAAGCTTGGATTGGCTTGCTGGGTTTGGTTCCGATCGCGATCGGCCTCAGTCACTTAGTCAAGAGAGAAAATGAGGAAAATGACGTACAAGCCGTATCGGGCGAATTTAACCGTCAATCTAACTCATCTCTGCTGTCAAAACTAGCAAATCTTTTCAATCCCCAAACTTTGAATGTGGCTGCGGTAACAGTGGCGAACGGGGGAGACAACATCGGCATTTATTTGCCACTGTTTGCTAGCAGCGATTTGCCGAGCTTGATGGTGATTTTGGCGGTTTTCTCGGTGATGGTAGGTGTTTGGTCTTATGCCGCTTACTGGTTAACTCGCCACAGGGCGATCGCCCCTATTTTGACTCGCTATACCAAGGCTGTTGTCCCTTTTGTATTGATTGGCTTGGGAATATTCATTCTGATTGAAAGCGGTACTTATCGCCTGCTCCCGGCATTTCAATTTAACTAAGAATTAGCCTCGGTTCCGCTACTTAGATCCCTCTCTAGGTAGATAATTTTTTCGATGTTCATGATTTATAACTCATCATTTTTACCTTACAAATTGTTTTCTTAAAATGGTGTCTAAATTACTTGCCATATATCACCAAATATGCTAAGTTAATAATGAACTAATTAACCGAGCTAAAAGCAGCTTCAAACTAATTTAGCCTCGAATTTGTACGAAAGTTCAAGCCATTTTGTGAGCTAGCAAGTTGCCAGACTTAGGCAAGAATATACCTGTCATTTCACTAAATCCTGTAGTGGTGAATCCAACTCAGCTAAAAACTTGAGGAGGAATCCTTAAAATATCGCCCGCACACTTTGCCACTACCCCACACCGATCGACTTTGACAATAGGTCTCATCCTAAAAAACCAGATTTTTCGATTCTGCCAAATTTGGTTTCTCAGGCCAACCTGTTAAAGAGAGTTCGTTTTTGCCTAAGTCTTAAGATAGCAAGCAAACAGAAAGTTGAAAAAAACCTGACAATCTAGAAAAGGACAAAAATTGTGAAAATCTTCAAATTTGTTTTAGTGCTCTTGGTAATGACCGCCAATTTAGTATTCGTTCCCCCCTCCTGGGCCGACGCTCCAAAAACGCCGAAATATGCGAGCAATCCCGACTACATAGAGGTGACTCAAGCTCTAAACACTCTCAGGACAGCGAAAGATGCACCCGATACCGCCCAGACTTATACCCCTGAGCAACTTCAGCAAAAAATCGCTCAATTGGAGTTTCAAAAATACACTTTAGAAACGGGAAAACCTTGGGGTCAGTGCCGCAACGAGACAGGAAAAACCCTGGCTGTCTACGGCCCGAAAGGCAAAAAAGCCGCTTCTTCTACTTACGAGAATGCCCTTTATTTTCTAGCTGACGGCCAAACAACTGAACATAAATGGGATTGCGATGGAATTTATCTACCCAGCGATATCAAAGCAACCGATTTAAGAACTACCGATCAACCTTCAGAAGAATTGACGGGCGGTATAGCTGTTAAGATAGTTGACGGAACTCAAGTTGTAGCCAGAGCTAATCCCGATACGGGGGCTGTAGAATTCAACGTTCCTACTGCTAAGGTTTTCCAGCCTGGGGATGCGAATTGGTTTGTTCCTGATGTGACTCAGGCTTACATAGATACACAAGTTCCCAACGCACCAACTGAGGAAAATGATTAGTTTTGGTGAAGTTGTAATGCGATCGGCTGTGTAAAGCCTGTTCCAACGCAACAACCCGCCGGGGATCGATCCCCGGCGGATAATCGTCCCAGCGGAAATATATCAGTTTACCTTCATATTTGGAGTTAATCTTAAAAGGCTAATCTATGCTATTAAATTGGAAATCCACGAAAGTAAATACAGAAAAGATTAGGCGACCAAATCCGTCGCGGGTGCGGGATCACTTGGCAAACGAGCGCACTTATTTAGCATGGATGCGGACAGCAATATCGCTGATGGGTTTTGGCGTAGTTATCGTCCGCCTTCGCACCTTTCACCCCCCTCTACTCCCAACTCCCGGCAATGGCTGGAAGTTGGGTTTGCTTTTTTCAGCAGTGGGTTTGCTGACGGTGTTATTCTCAACTAAGCACTACTTTGGTGTCCGTCACGATATCGATTACGATACTTATGAACCTACCGATCGCTGGGTAATTCTTTTCAGCCTCGCGATCGCCATCCTAGGGGCTGGGGTAATTTATTATATGTTCACCGTTCCTTCTAGCTCATTTGGTTTGATGGCACCTGAATAATGGTGGCGGTTTAATATGAATATTCAAGAGTTCGATCGCGTGCAATTATCGTTCAAACCGATGCAAGTAGATGATGAGAAACCAAAGCAGCAAAATCTGTCGCGGGCGATCGATCGATCGGCAAATGAGCGCACATTCTTAGCCTGGATGCGGGCCGCGATCGCCCTCATGGCTTTTGGCGTCGTCATCATCCGACTTCGCGTCGTGCAAATGCCCGTACATTACCGTCAGGCGATGGGGTGGAAGTTGGGTTTAATCTTCTCTCTAATAGGTTGGGTGACAGTCTTAATCTCAACTAAGCACTACTTCACCGTTCGCCACCAAATTGACCACGATACCTACAATCCCCCAGACGCCATGGTTTTATTTTTCAGTTTTGCTGTGGGCTTATTGGGAATTGGAGTAATTTATTCGATTTTGGCAGCCGCCCTGGGCCCAAGTAGTTTTGTAATACCCGATTGATTGTCAACAGGAGTTAATCATGAACAGCGATACAGTTGCCACGATCGCTTCCATTATCATCTTAGCGGCTGCTATCTGGGCAGCCTTCGTAGTGCTGGAAACTGTCGCGAAAATAGTCCCTAAATTGCTGGGCGTGACAGTCGCGATCGGGATTTTGCTCGTTTACCTGCAATTTTACTGGGGTATCGATGTTGCATATCTTTGGCTAACTGTCAAGCATTTGCCTGAAGCTTTCAATTTCTCGATCGCAGCCTAAACCGACACCAGGCAGCATTCTCAACACCCTCTCCCGGATAGATATTTTTCTACCGGAAACAAAGTATATTCAGCCGATCGCCAACAAAATACGGTAAATCGATTGACTTACTAGACATAACTCAGCTTTGCTGTTAAACTACGGTAAGTCGATCGAGTAACGAGCTATTAACGTGGAAAACGCTAAAAAAGTCATTGAAGAGTACCAGCTTGCCGGACAACTGACCCAACAGTTGCCAGCAGCTAAGGGCTTGAAGGAAGTCTGGTTTAAAAAAATCCGAGGCGGGTTGCTTATGGCAATTGGATATTTGCTATCACCGCTGTGTTGGTGGAACGACATATTTTTCAATCTGCCAATTGCCTACGCCTTTGGGTATATCTTTAGTTGGCTTTCCCCAGATTTACTGTTTCCTTGCACAATTGTCGGCTACTGGCTTTCCAATATTGCGGGAATTCTGTTGATGCAGCTAGGAACTTTAGATGTTTTGACAGACAAACCCAAGGAAAAAAACCTCAAAAAAGAGTTATTGACGGGTTTAGTTTCCTCAACCGTCTTCACTGTTGTCATTGTGGCATTGATTCATTTTAATGTTCTCGATACTCCTGATTTATTTGCCGGCAAGCAGTCGGTTAACCTCAGCTCTACTTTACCTATGACGATCGTCACTTCCAGGTAGAAAGCAGAATCTAAACCCTCAATAAATCTAGAATTTTCAATCAGTTACACAGGTAGATTTAAGAAAATCAGGGAGCTTTTACACTACAATTTTTGTAGCTTTATTTATTTGCATTTAATTACTGTTACCAAGAATTTTGTATCTGAACGCGCGGAAAAGTCAAGCGTTGAAAAGCAAAATTTATAGCGGTAAATATTGAAATGCGAGTGATCTTTTGCCTGTGTAGCTGTGTTGCAGGAGCCACCCAAGTTATCTATTTGTTGGTTGCCAGCGCTTAAATACACAGTTTTTGGGCATAACCGTGAACTACTTATTACTATCCTTTCTCAGCTTTTTTGTGGGCATTATCGTTGGTTTGACCGGAGTTGGCGGAGCCTCGCTCATCACCCCAATGTTAATTTTTGTTTTCCAAATTCCAGCATCAATTGCTATTAGTTCGGATGTCGTAGCTGCCACATTAATGAAAGTTGTTGGCGGCTTCAAACACTGGCAGCAAAAGACCCTCGACTTGCAAGTAGTTAAGTGGCTGGCTGTGGGCAGCGTGCCGGGTTCGCTGACTGGCGTGTGGATTTTACACTGCATCAAATCCAGCGGAAATCAAAACTTAGACAGCATATTACTGCGGTTTCTGGGAGTAGCGATCGCCCTAATTGTCGCTTTATCGTTGACCCAATTAGTGGTCAAAACATTTTTCCCTAATTTTAAATTACCTTCGCCCCCTGAATGGGACTTAAATACTAATTATGGTCGTTTTTGTACTGTGGGTGCAGCAGCAATTTTAGGCTGCATAGTGGGAATCACTAGCGTTTCTTCCGGTTCGATGTTTGCACTGTTGCTGATTGCTTTTTTCCGCCTGGATACTTCTAAATTGGTGGGTACAGATATTTCGCAGGCGGCAATTTTGTTGATGTTTACATCTCTGGGACACCTCAGCCTCGGAACAGTAGACTGGAGTTTAGTTTTGCCAATTTGGTTTGGTTCGGTGCCGGGAGTTTTGGTAGGCGCTAAATTCTGCCAAATTATGCCTCAACGCCCGCTAAAGTTTGTGATTTACGGAATGTTGGCGATGGCGAGTTGGAAGTTGTATCAAGTCTGAAAATTAGGGGTAGTGCCGGGCCCATTGGTGTCAACAAAGATGCGCTTTCGGTGCAGTCCGGCAGGGGTTTAAACCCCTGCCTCAAAGCTGAAGTCCTCTGAAGAGGACTATTAACTCATTAGTCCTCTTCAGAGGACTTTCGCTTTGAGCCAGGGAATTAATTCCCTGGCGGTCTTTCGGGTTAAGCTGATAGCAATGTCGCAGTAATGACGCTCGCCCCTACTACAATTTAATACTTGCTGACTAATGCTTCAAGTTCGCTGACCGTGGGCAATTCTAAATCTTTGAACAAGACTGTGCTGAGGTAGCGTTCGCCATAAGAAGGCTGCACAAAAACTATCAGTTTTCCAGCATTTTCGGGACGCTTGCCGACTTGAATTGCAGCAAACAAAGCCGCGCCTGCTGAGATTCCTGACAATAATCCTTCTTCTCTGGCGAGTCGGCGGCTGTAGGCGATCGCATCTTCGTCGCTAACTGTAATCACCTCATCAATTAACTCTGGTTTCAACACTTCCGGGATGAATCCTGCGCCAATCCCTTGAATTTTGTGAGCACCAGATTTACCTCCAGAAAGCACGGGGCTGGTGGCGGGTTCAACTGCGATCGTCCGAAAACTCGGTTTCCGCTGTTTAATTACCTCAGCAACTCCAGTAATCGTACCGCCGGTGCCAACTCCAGCAACTAAAAAATCTACTTTACCTTCTGTATCTTCCCAAATTTCCTCGGCCGTGGTTTCCCGGTGAATTTTCGGATTAGCGGGGTTGCGAAACTGTTGCAGCATGAAAGCGTCGGGGGTTTCTTCTACAATTTCTTCCGCACGGGCGATCGCGCTTAACATCCCTTCATGTCCGGGAGTTAATTCCAACTGAGCTCCGTAAGCTTTCAGCATCGATCGGCGCTCTAAACTCATCGTATCCGGCATTGTTAAAATCAGACTGTACCCTTTCGCCGCCGCGATCATTGCCAAAGCAATTCCAGTATTTCCTGAAGTCGGTTCAACTAAAATAGTTTTCCCCGGTTGAATTAACCCTGCATCTTCTGCAGCCTGAATCATGCTCGCTGCAATCCGATCTTTCACCGAAGCAGCCGGATTCATCCCTTCCAATTTGGCCACAATTTGAGCAACTACTCCTTCGGCTTGGGGAATTTTGTTGAGCTGAACTAAAGGAGTTCTGCCAATTATTCCTGTAACATCCTTAGCAATTTTCATGGCTTAATTTTTCTCCAATTAAATGTAGTACATGGGATGTGCTTGTTTGCGAACATCCCGCTGTTCGCACAAATCTTGTAATGTGTATTTGCCCAAAACAGCCCAAGATGCCTGTTGAGCTTCCTGCCAGATTTCTAGCACCGCAGTTTTTTCTATTGTTACAGATTCCGAAACTTTTTGGATCTTGCCACTCCCTTCGCCTTCGAGACTCGAAAACACCTCTAGCAAAGTAATCTGCCAAGGCTCTTTCGCCAGCAAATAACCGCCTTTAGCGCCCCGCAGACTCTGGACAATACTTGCACGCCGCAGCACGGCAAGAATTTGGTCTAAATAGCGTTCCGGTATCTCTTGAGAAGCAGTAAGTTCGTTCACTGTTAGGGGCGAATCCTTCGGGTGGTGACTCGCCAATTCCAAGAGCGCTAACAGGGCATATTCTACTCTAGAAGATAGTTCCACATTCCCCACTGGCGATCGAGTTTAAATTGTACATTATATAATAGTACACAATTCCGGTAGGTGTACAGGTGTTAGTATATTTTTATTACAAAAACGGTTGGAGAAATCCCGTGAGCAACGTAAATGTAGGTTTAAGCTGTCGGCACTGTCGGTTTTACGAGCAGCACGGGCACAGGGGCGGAAACTGCCTGATGCTCGGCGTGGGGGTACAGGGTGGGTGGAAAGCTTGCTCCTTCTTGGTTCCACCCTTTGCACCGTCTTGGGAACACCCCGAAGCGGGTAGAGCCCGAAAGTGTCAAATGTTGCAGGGAGCGAGTATTGTAGAGGCAATACCCCCCCCTTAAAGTAACTGCTAAGTAGGTAAGCGGATATATGGTGTGTCATCGTTAAGTTTATTCAGACTCACCTACTTAACCGCAGTCAACAGGTGCGAGATATCGCATCTGTTGACAGTGAGAAGAAAGAAATCAACACAAAGAAAAAAGCAAGTGCGACGATCGCACTTGCTTTTGAACTTATTGACGAGTCGATGAGAAAATTTAATTAACGCAATTTCGCTCCAGATTATCTCCGGCCCAGAGCATTCTCAATTTGATCGAACATCGCATTGTCAGCGAAGAATTTCTGTTGCACCGCATTCCAACCGCCTACATCGGCGACAGTAAACAGTTTGCCAATTCTGGGAAACTTACTGTTAAATTCTCCGGCTACCGTCGAGTTAACAGGTCGAAAACCCGCTTTAGCAAATTCTCGCTGAGCTTCCGGCGTGTAAAGATATTTCACAAAAGCCTCCGCCACCTTAGTAGTTCCGTGTTTGGCTGCGTATTTATCAACTACAGCCACGGGGTTGTCAATGGAAATATTCACTTGGGGGATGATGAAAGGTTCAGCTTCGCCCTGTGTTTTCGCCAAGAGAATTTCGTTTTCGTAGTTGATCAGTACATCGCCTTGGTTTTGTTTGTAGAAGGTATCAGATGCTTCGCGGGCATCTTTGGGAAGCACTGGCACGTTTTTGTAAACCTGGCTGACAAAGGTGCGGGCTGCTTGTTCGTTTCCTCCGTTTCGAGTTACGGAACCCCACAAAGCTAAGAAGTTCCAGCGCGCGACACCAGAGGTTTTGGGATTAGCAGTAATTACTTTGATACCGGGTTTGGCTAAATCGGCCCAGCCTTGGATTTTTTTGGGATTTCCGGCCCGCATTACTAATGCTGCAACTGATTTGCTAACAATTCCGTTATTGGGTACTTCTCGCTCCCAACCCTGTTTAATTAGACCGGCTTCTTGGATGCGCTCGGTATCATAAGCTAAGGCTAAGTGTACGACATCGGCTTCCAAACCGCTAATCACAGCGCGGGTTTGGGAACCTGAACCGCCGTAGCTTTGGCTGATAGTGACATTCTGGTTGTTTTCTCGTTTCCACTTCGCTACAAAGCCGGGAACAATCTTGTCGTAGGCGGATTTGGTAACAGCAAAGGAAACTAAGGTGAGTTCGACATCTTTTGGTTTTGCCTGGCTGATTGCAGGCTGAGGGATTAACCAGCTCAAGCCTAAACCTACTGCAAAAAAGAAAGTAAAAGCTTTGAACAGGGACGATTTTAACAGAGCGGCTGATTTAAGAGAAAAAACTGACCAACCAGTTTTTTTCTTTAATGGCTGCAAGACATTATCTGGGAGATCATGATACCGCATTGATGCTGCTTAGTTCCTCTTATTTCTTCTCAGGTGGATTTAGCGCAAAATTAAGTGTAATGCGCTGGATATAGAGCAAATGCAGCCTGATGAGATTTGCCCGGATAATCTATAAGATTTCGCGGCTGTGGCAATTCTTGTTAATGGCAACAGTGGCAAGATTGAGAGACTGTTTTGCTAGCAGTTGGGCGATCAATCTTTGAG
Source organism: Microcoleus sp. POL10_C6 (assembly GCF_036701585.1). Lineage (NCBI taxonomy): Bacteria > Bacillati > Cyanobacteriota > Cyanophyceae > Oscillatoriales > Microcoleaceae > Microcoleus > Microcoleus sp. POL10_C6. The sequence goes on from NZ_JAUBRB010000006.1 coordinate 152,182, forward strand.
TGCGCTCGCCACCTCTCTCTACTTAATCTAATACATTACACTATTAAATACTTAATGTCTATATGCAAACAGTAGTTTATTGTTTTAGGCGCGCTTGGCGGGAAAACGCGACCTCTGTAGGGACAAAGGCTTTGCCTTTGTCCCTACAGAGGTCGATCGCCTATTCATGTTGGAAATTAATTCTCAAGTCGGAAGAGCGATCGCAATTTAATTCCCGCAACGCTGCCCAACATAGCAGTCGCAATCCACAGCCAACCGTGCAAACTGGTAGAAGCAATACCGCTAAAAAAAGCGCCGACATTGCAGCCAAAAGCCAGCAGCGCTCCGTAACCCATCATGAAACCGCCGCTCAAAACGGCTGTAACTTTGGGTAACGAAAGGTTTGTTTTGACGGTGAATTTGCCAGCCAAAGCCGCCGCTAAAACTGCTCCCAAAACAATGCCAAAATTCATCACGGAAGTAACATCAGCAAAAATGCCTTTTTGCAAGGATTCCAACTTGTCGGGAGTATTCCAAAACGGGTTATTTGCGGGATTCCAGCCGAAAGCAGTAGCAATTTCTGCGGCCCACAAAGTAAACCCCCAAGTCACTCCCCAAGGCCTGCCGTCAATTAACAGTTTTACCCAGTTGAGAAAGGCAAGGGCAAAGGCTCCGGCAGCGAGAGACCAAGGCCCGTAAAGCCATTGATTCTTGATGTGAGATTGAGGCGTTTTAATGATAAAATCTGCTGTTAAGGGTTGCTTGCCATTGGTGCGATTCCACTGCCAGAGGGCGATCGCAATTAACAGAAATACGCTTAGCTGCAAGATGACTGCGGGCATCCATCCCAAAGTTTTTCCTAAAGATATCGGCGGCAGCGAGGGCAAATGCCACAAATGTCTGGTCAAACTTCCTGCAAATGAACCGATGCAAAAAGTCAGCAGCGTTAACAGCATTGACGTGCTGCCGCCGCCAATTGTCCAAAGCGTGCCGCAAGCGCAGCCGCTGCCCAATTGCATTCCAATTCCGAATAGAAAAGCGCCGATCGCATTTTGCCAGCCCACAGGCGCAACAGCCCCGGCTATTTTGTGTCCGAATGCCTCTCCTGATGCAAGTACGGGAGCAAAAAGTACAGTAGCAATTCCTAACATCAGCAAGTGCGCTAAAACACCTGTAATATCGCGATCGGCAAATAATTTGCGGTAAGCAGAAGCAAAGCCAAAACTTGCATGATACAAACTCGCGCCCAGCAAGCCTCCAATCAGAAATAAAACGCTCTGCCGCCAGCCGTAGGCGCTCAAACCGGCCGCACCAGCAGCAAATAGCGTCAGTATCAGAGCTAAAATCGGACGCTGCGATCGGGGCTGTGAAGTTTTTGTCAGCGGTGAAAGAGCAATTTCTGCGGTGTTATTCACAATAAAATACTTGACTCCAAAAACAACTGTAAAGCGAGGCAGAGCCTCCATTTTAGCGCTAAGTTTTTCGCGGCGAAGTATCCGATTTTTCATCGGGTTGTTCGCTAGGAGTGCAAGCAACGGAATTATCTGCTTGTCGGTGCTCAGCTATTGTTGATAAACCCAAGCCAATCGCGCTGATTATTCCGAGCATTGATATCGAGATAATTGCTGTTTTCATTCTACCTATTCGGTCAATTTTTAGCCAAAATTGCTGTTAACTACAGATTTGTTTTCTACACTGCTTGTTCCGGACCAGTTTCTACAGGTAAATTAGTCTGACTGTATTCAGTCCAAGAACCTTCGTAGATTCTGACTTTCGGATAGGTCAGCAAGTGTTTCAAAACTACATATTGCAGCGTTGCTTCCCGCCCCGTACTGCAAGTAACGATGATGTCGCTGTTGCGATCGATCTTTTTAGCTGCCAAAATCTGCTTGATTTCGTCGAGAGACTTCAACTTGTGCGGGTTTTCAGCATCGGTAAAAGTCGGCCAGGGAATGTTGCGAGCGCCGGGAATGTGTCCGTTGCGCGTCCAGATTTTTTCTTCCCCTTGAAATAGTTTTTCCGGTCTGGGATCGATGAATGTGACGCCTGCTTTGCCAATTAAATTTTTGACTTCATCCAGGGCGACACGAATTGATTTGTTGTCGCGCACAGTCAGTGTACCAGCCACGTATTTTGGAAACTCTTTCGTCACAGTTTGAGCTGCTTTGTAACCCGCATAACCTCCGTCGATAACGGCGATATCCGAGTGTCCCAATCGCTCCAATACGTAAGCAACCATTGTCGCGCCTAGAATGTCTCTGCCGTCGGAATAAACTAAGACGCGGCTGTTGTCTTTTACTCCTGCCCGCGACAGTAATTGCCCCAGTTTATCCGGCGTTAGATACTGTACTGGCAAACCGCTGTCCGGCCCGCGCAAGGTGTTGTCGGCGATGTTGACTGCGTTGGGAAGATGCCCGATAAAGTAGTCCATTGGATTGGTGCGGACATCGAGAATTCGCAGGTTTTTGTCGCTGGCGTTTTGGGCAACCCACGCGGGGGAAACGAATTGAATTTTACTTTTTGATTCCGCTGCTTGGGTTGGGAAAAATGGGAACAGAGGAATTGCGATCGCCAGCACCGCTAGGAGGGCAATTAATGCCCCTATTTTGTTTCTTTTAAATCGAGCTTTCAGGGATTGAGTTTTCATTTTCTTTCCTCTTGCATTGTCTCTGTCGAAAAGCACAAAAAGCTCCTCGCTGCTAGAGAGCCTATCGCTCCCTCCAGTAATCACCTTAAATTTGATTGATTTACCGTATATTATAGGTATAGCCGTTGATTGTTGCACAGACAGTCTCAGAAAGTCAATAGTTTTTTTTAGTAGCGAAGGATACAGGAATTTTGGGGCGATTCCCTCCGGAATAGCTTCGCACGCGCGTGCGAATTTGCCCGTGTCAGCAACGGGATCGCGAGCACGCGCGTGCGAGACATTGATTCTACCCTTAGATTTCGTAGTGCCACACCTCGGAAGGTTGCAGAATAATCCGGTGGAGCGGCAGACGATCGATCAAGCCTTGCTGCTCAAAATGACCGAGGGTGCGAGTGACTGTTACGCGACTTGTGCCGATGATTTCTGCAATGTCCTGATGCGTTAAAATCATATCTATCAGATGTCCTTGCTCTACCTCAGAACCAAACCTCTTAGCCAGCCAAGTTAATAGTTGATAGAGCATAAAATCAACTCTTTTGTAACCTCGCATTACCATAAAAGCTTCAGCCTGCTGAATGTGAGTGAGCAAAATATCTCTATTTAGCCAGCGATCGCCAGATAATAGAATTGCCTCGACTTTAGTGAGGCATTCAATTTGAAAAGGATCGCATTTTGATATCGGTTTGCCGATCGTATCACCAGGCCCCCACAATCCCAAGGTGATAATTGTGCCATCTTCAAGCCACGTTACAGTTCGCACTACTCCAGTTTCAATTCGCCACAAAGCATTGCTTCTGTTCGGCAAGTGCGAGCGGCGAGAGAATATATGTCTGCTCGTTTCATCAAATGTTTTAGTGGAAAGAGAAGCAATAGTCATAGCCAGTTACTGAATAAATTAAAGTTAGTTTGTACCAGGGTAGCAGGATAGTCTTGTCGGCCAAAATCTATATAAATTAAAATTTAACTAGATTCCTGCACCGTCTAAAAAATCTGTAATGAATAAATTAGAATACATAAATAATTCATGTTTTTCGGCCTCTTTTTGCTCTAATCCAGTTGGTGTTAGCGGAGATAATTGAGATTTCAAAAAAGCAACCTGCTCTTCTAAATTCTTAATTCTATCGAACAAAGCTCGAATCGCTTGAGCTTCCAAATCCGGTAGACCTTGAGAATTTTGAGCATCTTCCACCTGCTTTTTCCGAGAGATGATGCGGCCGGGGATTCCCACAACTGTGCAATCGCTAGGGACATCCCGCAGCACTACCGAACCCGCACCAATCCGAACATTATTGCCAATTTGAATATTGCCTAAAACTTTAGCACCTGCTCCTACCACTACATTTTCTCCCAGCGTTGGATGCCGTTTTCCTATTTCTTTACCCGTGCCGCCAATGGTCGCTCCTTGATAAATTACAGCATAATCTCCAACGATCGCCGTTTCGCCAATGACCACCCCCATACCGTGGTCGATAAACACCCCCCTACCAATTTTTGCTCCTGGGTGAATCTCAATACCTGTTAAAAAGCGACTCAGTTGGGAAATCAAGCGCGGTATAAACGGCAGGCCAGCCGAATAAAGCCAGTGTGCTATCCGGTGCAAAAAAAGTGCTTGCAGTCCGGGATAGCAAAATAATACTTCCAGCCAGTTACGCGCCGCAGGGTCGCGTTCGTAAATAATTTGCAAGTCACTGAACATATTTACTCTCGCCGTGTTTTGGTTATACAGTATCGGCCGTGCCGACGGTTTAAGCTGCTTAAAGCAGTATTGGTTTTGGCATTATTACATATAATACTGTAATCCGACCAAATTACAGTAGTTAATGAGAAAAAATTTTTTCTTTCACAGCCCCTGCTAAGCTGCCTCCGATATTTTCCGCGAAACAAACGGTAGTGCTTGTCTGACTTCTTGTCGCAGCGGAATCTCGATCGAGAATTCCGTCCCCAATCCCGGTGTCGAATCGCAGCGCAGCGTACCTTTGTGCTTTTCGACGACAATTTTATAGCTGATGGACAGTCCCAATCCTGTCCCTTTTCCGACCGGTTTCGTCGTAAAGAAGGGGTCAAACAGCCGTTCTTTGACATTTTCTGCCATACCGGGGCCGTTGTCAGATATCCGCACAATTATTTTGTCGGGGAGCGAATATTCTGTGGTTATGGCGATCGCGATCGGATTGGCTTTCGGTGCTGTGGGCCCGCGATCGAGGTTGTAACTCTCAAGGGCGTCGATCGCATTAGCCAGAATATTCATAAACACCTGATTTAATTGTCCGGCATAGCACTCTACTAAAGGTAAGTGGCTGTAGTTTTTAACAATCTCGATCGCCGGGCGATCGGCTGTAGCTTTCAGGCGACTTTGCAGAATTAGCAGAGTGCTGTCAATGCCTTCATGGATATTGACAGGTTTCATTTCGCTTTCGTCTAAGCGAGAGAAATTCCGCAAAGATTGAACAATTTGAACAATGCGATCGGCTCCTATTTTCATCGAAGACAACAGTTGGGGCAAATCTTTGTTGAGAAAGTCAAAGTCAATATTTTGTAAATATTCGGAAATTTCCGACTGAGGGTATAAAGAGTGTTTTTGGTAAAGTTTTACCAACTCTAACAAATCGGTAGTATATGCCCTGACGTGGTGGATATTGCCATAAATAAAATTTATAGGATTGTTAACTTCGTGGGCTACACCAGCAACTAATAAACCCAAACTAGACATTTTTTCCTGCTGAATCAGTTGAGCTTGAGTTTGTTGCAACTCTTGCAAAGTTTGCTCTAGTTGTTTAGATTTAGCCGTGCGTTCTGCTGCTATTTTTTCAATTTTTTCGGTATAATTTAACAAACTCATTAGATAAAGTGTCGCCACCAAAGTTAAGATTATCCCCAAAATCAAAACAGTCAAAGAACGCCAAAACTTTAGAGGATTAATGTACTCGGGCGTTAGCCGTAATTGCAGCAACCACCTGCGATTTTCAATATTGAGAATTCGGGTGCAACTGCTGCCGTCCGGGCAGTAAGCTCTTTCCCCAATTTGGATGTTATTTTTAATGTTTTCATCGGTAATTATCCTTTTTGTCTTGGCTTCATAAAAAGCTAGAAATCTTTCGGCTTCAGGAGCCATAGCATCTTGAAGATAAACGTTAACAAAGTTGAGGTTAGTTTCCTGTAAAGCCGATTTGACAATAGCATCAACCAGCAAAACGCCAAAAGTAAAACCTTTCAAAATTTCTGGTGAGCGAGCAGGTAAATTTGGCTGCAATTCTGCGCCATCGTCAGCAGAATTTTGAGTAAAAATTGGCATGAAGACGAAGACGGTGGGTTGATTTTGGGAAGACCATTTTTGGCGATCAGTCGCGGTAATTTCTTGTCTTTTTGTGGCGTTTTCTAACGCTATCCGATTGGCCTTTAAATCTAAACCTAAATCTATTTCATCTGTTAGGAATTCGGGAGAGTCAGAAACACGGGGCAGCCAAGCGATCGCCTTCAGGCTAGGATGGCGGTAGAGGGCAGGCCCAACAAATGTCTTCACTTCTGGTTTTTTAACGCCGTCAAATACGCTGTAAAATGCTCCAGCAGCCCGAATTATTTCTAAATTACCGCTAACATCTCTCTGAATGTCTGTAGCTATTTTGTCCAGGCGGTCTTGCAGTTCGGCTTGCATGGATTTGTATTCCCAATTGTACGCAACTGAAGAGGCGATCGCAGACAGTCCCAATCCTGCACAAAGTGTTAATCCTGCCTGGATGTGGCGGCGATAAGCAAGTAAAGTGCTAGTTGCTAAATTCTTGAATTTGTTAGCAGTCATATTCTTCACCTATCTTGTTTCTAGTTCTCCGTCCCAGGCTCTGCCTGAGATTTCTCGTTTTTCTCGTTCCCAGGCAGAGCCTGGGAATGAATTTCAGGAGGCTCTGTCTCCGATTTAGAGCCACGAGACAGCATTACCAGGCACGAGCCTGGTAACGATGTGAGAGGAGTGTTTTGTAAAAGCTCCCCGATAGTATTTTGAGTAAGATGCCGCCGCTGATTTAAATTGAATAAACAGGGAAAGTCATCGCGTGTTTGGGCTTGACGTAAACCTGCTGATCTCGCGTTAACTGTAGAGAATCGAAGCGCTCGCGACTCACGTAAGCTGTTACTACCTGCTGCGATTCTAACAGTAACTCGGTTTGTATTTCCCGCCCTAAATGAATGATGCGGCTGACTTTTGCTAATGCAAAACCAGACTGCGGCTTAGTTTGAATTTCCACATCGTGGGGGCGCAAAAACACTACTTCAGAATGAGCTGCTCCGTTCTTGTGAGCCGTTGTGCCGTTGCTGGCGAACAAACCCGCAGCATTCGACAGCACATTGACCGGCCCAATAAAACTCATCACAAAAGCTGATGCCGGTTTGTCATAAATTTCAGCAGGAGTGCCAACTTGTTCGACTCTACCTTTGTTCATCACCACAATTTCATCGGCTACTTCCATAGCTTCTTCTTGGTCGTGAGTCACAAAAACTGTGGTGATATTAACTTCTTTGTGAAGGTTGTGCAGCCACGATCGCAATTCTTTGCGGACTTTAGCATCTAATGCTCCAAAAGGTTCGTCTAGCAGCAGCACTTTCGGTTGAACTGCGAGAGCTCTTGCCAAAGCAACCCGCTGCCGCTGCCCGCCGGAAAGTTGCGAAGGATAGCGATCGCCCAAACCTGTCAACTGCACTAAATCCAAAAGTTCATCAACCCGCCTGCGAATAGAGTCTTTAGGAACTTTGCGAATTTCCATCGCAAAAGCAATATTTTTCCGAATACTCATGTGTTTGAACAAAGCATAGTGCTGAAACACAAAACCAATATGCCGTTCCTGCACCGACTGCTGGGTAGCATCCTCCCCGATCAGGTAAATCTGACCGCTATCCGGCGGTTCGAGTCCCGCAATCATCCTCAGCAGAGTCGATTTCCCCGAACCGGAAGGCCCTAAAAGCGCGACTAGAGAGCCGTTTTTTATTTTCAAACTCACGTTGTCAATGGCGTGGAAGGAGCCGAAGTGTTTCGATACGTTCTCAATTGTAATGCTCATGACTTTGTGTACCTATTTTAGGAGTTGACGATATTAACTCCATATATCTGACCGATTTACAGTAGTATATCCTGAAATTAATATTTGGCAAGGCCTGTAACTTTTTGTATTGTATTTCGAGCTCTGCTGATGGGGACGGCACTGGAAAGTTGACGCTGGCGGGTCGTCCGAGTTAACCCGCGAGGGTTTCCAGATGTGGGATTATCGGTAAATGCGATCGTCGGAGAATAAGCCAATGCTGAAATTACGTAGAAACCGGGTTTGATGGACGAAAATACTGCCTCATAACCTTTAAAACCTTTAATCCCCGTAAAAAACCCGGTTTCTTTGCTGTCGATCTATCTATATTTTACCGCTGCCGACAATTCCCCGACTCCCGGCGATATTAAAGATTTCATGTACAAATTGCTCAATCAGAGGTGCGATCGCACACAATTTAGATCACAATAGTTAATTCAGAAGCGCGCCAGCTTCACCTTTGACAAACTACCAGAATAGTAAATTCTAACCAGAACACCACTATGGGAAAACCAACCGGCTTTATCGAATTCTTGCGCGAATTGCCCTCCGAACTCTCACCAGTCGAGAGAGTCCACAACTGGGACGAATTTCACCTGCCGATGGAAGAGGACAAACTCCGCACCCAAGGCGCGCGCTGCATGGATTGCGGCATTCCGTTTTGCCACACGGGCACAATTATCAGCGGCATGGCAAGCGGCTGCCCGATTAACAACCTCATCCCCGAATGGAACGACCTCGTATATCGCGGACTGTGGAAAGAAGCCCTAGACAGACTCCACAAAACTAACAACTTCCCTGAATTCACCGGCAGAGTCTGTCCCGCACCCTGCGAAGGCGCTTGCGTGCTCGGCATCAACAACCCGCCAGTCACGATTAAAAACATCGAAGCCGCAATTATCGATAAAGGCTGGGATGAAGGCTGGATTACCGCCGAACCACCCGCCAAACGCACCGGCAAAAAAATCGCCGTCATCGGTTCCGGGCCCGCAGGTTTGTCCGCCGCCGCGCAACTCAACAAAGCCGGTCATTGGGTAACAGTATACGAAAGAGCCGATCGACCAGGCGGCCTGCTAATGTATGGCATCCCCAACATGAAGCTAGACAAAGAACAAGTCGTAATGCGCCGCCTGAAAGTCCTCGAAGACGAAGGCGTGACATTCGTCTGCAACACCGAAGTCGGCAAAGACTTGCCAGCGGAACAACTGCTAAAAGAATACGACTCCGTTGTGCTCTGTACCGGCGCCACCAAACCCCGCGACTTGGGCATCCCCGGCCGGGAATTAAAAGGCATCCACTTCGCAATGGACTTCCTGACTGCGAACACCAAAGCAGTTTTAGACAAGAGCACCAACGATAACTTCATCTCCGCCGAAGGCAAAGATATCGTGATTATCGGCGGCGGCGACACCGGCACCGACTGCGTGGGCACCTCCATCCGCCACGGCTGCAAAAGCCTGGTACAGCTTGAAATCCTGCCCAAACCTCCTTCAGAACGCGCCGCCAACAATCCCTGGCCCGAATGGCCGAAAGTCTACCGCCTCGACTACGGCCAAGAAGAAGCAGCAGCCAAATTCGGCGACGACCCCCGTGGCTATCTCACCACGGCGACCAAGTTCGAGGGCGACGAAAACGGCAATGTCAAAGCCGTGCACACCGTTGAGGTGGAGTGGGCGAAAAACGAGAAAGGGCAGTTTATTCCGAATCACATCCCGGGCACGGAAAAAGTTTTGCCGGCACAGCTTGTCTTGCTAGCGATGGGCTTCCTCGGCCCCGAACAGCCCTTGCTGGATGCGCTGGGATTGGAACGCGACGCGCGCAGCAATGTGAAAGCCGAGCACGAAAAATATACAACCAGCATTCCGGGAGTTTTCGCGGCTGGTGACTGTCGCCGGGGACAAAGTTTGGTGGTTTGGGCGATTAACGAAGGGCGCGGCGTGGCCCGGGAGTGCGACCTTTATCTGATGGGGAGCACTGATTTGCCTTAAGACTTGACCTGTGAAATGCCGTAGGGACACGGCTGCCGTGTCCTTGACTTGTGAAATGATGTGTCCTTGGCCTGTGAAGTATGTGTCCTTGACTTGTGAAATTAACGCGCTTGTTGACAAGATAAAGGACACGGCAGTGCCGTTTCCCTATCTTGATTTGACGGATAGAGGACACGGCAGTGTTGTTTCCCTACCTTGAATGGACTGAAAACCGCTATTTTATCCATTGGTTTGTAGACTTCCTTCCCTGCGGGTTTAACGCGATTGTTGACAAGATAAAGAACCCGGTAGTGCCGTTTATCTACCTTGACTCGACTGAAAACCGCTATTTTACCGATTTGGGCGATCGCTCTGGTAGGGCAAGTAGTTGGGGAGTATGGGGAGATATCGAGGGAAATCGCGGCAATTGGGATGAATTAGAAGTTGAGACAGATGTGGGCGATCGCTCTGGTATGGCAGCTTCGATCAATTGTTTGGGAGAAAATGAACTCGGTAGAGGCAATCTAGATGCAGCAGAACCGCTTTTACAAGAAGCTTTAGCGAAATTACAAGAACTGGGAGAATCTGCAAAAATTGCCGAGGCTAACTACGGTTTAGCACAACTTGAACGCAAACCTAACAACCCAGAACTTGCCCAACAACATTACAATAGTGCCCATCAAATATTTTAACAATTGGGAACCGCCAAAGACTTAGAAAGAATCGAGCGAGAGTGGGAATCCGATTAATTTTCATCAAGAAATGCCGCAGGCGATAGGTGGAAAAACTCAGCTAATTTCTGAATTTGACTCACCGTCAGTTCTCTGTTACCATTCAACACCTCAGCCACCCGAGACTCAGTAGCAAAAATATCAACCAAGTCTTTTTCTGAAACCTCAGCTTCCACCATCAAAGCCTTCAGCAATTTAATCCCTTTCAGCACAGGCATTGGCTCATGTTTTTGTTCGTAATCATAGACAAGAATACCCAGCACATTTAAGTAATCTCGGTCATCTTGCGTCAGTTTTCGGCGATCCAAAATATAATTAATCCGATTTTGGGTAGCAATTAACTCAGCTTCACAACTAATCGGGCGCGGGGGAAAAGCTACGATTAGCTCAATGTAATCGCTACTAGGAGTTTTCAAACCAATCGTCATTTTTCCAATTCTCCTTGTCGTATTCTGAATGAATTAATACACTGCGGACGAATACTATTTGGTATTCATAATCAATAAAACAGATTAGTCGGTAATTATTGCCACCAATATTAAAGACTGTAAAATTACCTACTAAGTCAGCGGAGGGAAAGACTTGGCGTACCTCGACAAAATTTTGCCATTCAGCCTCAGAAGTACGCTGATACCATATTAATAAACTTGGTTCAGCATTGGGGTGTTTTTCCCAAAATTCTCTCAGTGGTTTTCGGCTGATGACACGCATTAGATAATTATTTTATTCCTTGCTTGATAAGTATCATAGCTTTTAAGGTGCGTCAGCTTGGAGGTTTTAGATTATGGATACAATTGTCGAAGCTGACACACCCTACGATTACACCACCAATCAACCAAAATTCAACGGATCGACATCAATAGTTAAACTAACAGAACGCGGCGTGCGATCGCGCAATCCGATCAAATCCGACAAATCCACCGACTCATCCAAAGGCAACTTCAGCAAAATCTGCCACCGATAGCGATTTGCCACCCGCATAATCGCCGCCGGTGCAGGCCCCAACAACTCACATCCCGGTACAGACAATCGCTGAATATACTCGTGACAAACAGACGCTAATTGTACGGCCGTCACCGCCACTTCCGCCGCATCTACACTGCTCAATCGCAACAAAATCAGCCGCCCCGAAGGTGGATAATTCAGCGCCGCTCTTTCTGCTAATTCTGTTTCCACAAAATCTGCATATTCGTGCCGCCTAACTGCTTGAATTACCCGATGTTCGGGAGTGTAAGTTTGAATAATTACCCGCCCCGGATCGTCACCTCTGCCTGCACGGCCGGCGACTTGAGTTAATGTTTGAAAAGCTCGTTCGCTGGCCCGATAGTCAGATAAGTTCAGCAACCCATCAGCAGACACAACTCCCACCAATGTGACTCCCGCTAAATCTAACCCTTTCGTCAGCATTTGCGTACCCAACAAAATATCAGCTTCCCCATTAGCAAATTGCGTTAACAATCTGCGGTGATCGCCCTTATTTCTAGTTGTATCGCTGTCAAATCGAATTGCCCGCAATTCGGGAAATAATCTCGTTAATTCCTGTTCGACTCGCTGAGTGCCACTACCAAAGTTTTTGAAGTAAGGAGAACGGCATTCGGGGCAGTTTTGGGGGTGTCGTTCCGTGTGGTTGCAGTAGTGACAGCGCAATATTTCTGCTGTTGCTTCGCCTACGTGGTGATAAGACAGGGAAACATCGCAATTCGGGCATTCCATCACATAGCCGCAACTCCGGCAAGACACAAAGGTACTGTGTCCTCTTCTGTGAATAAACAGGATACCTTGCTGTTGTCTGGCTTGCAATTGTTCCAGGGCATTTTGCAGGGAAGCACTAAAAATTGAGCGATTCCCTTGTCGCAATTCTTGGCGCATATCGACTATTTCCACAGGCGGCATCGGACGGGAATAAATGCGATCGGGCAATGATAAATAATGGATATTTGGTAACGAGTAATAATCTCGGCGCGTCCCCACCCAAGTCTCTAATGCTGGCGTTGCAGAACCTAAAATTAAGGGACAATTTTCTAATTCGGCGCGCCATTTGGCAACGGTGCGGGTGTGGTAGCAGGGGGCTGGTTGGTCTTGTTTGAAGCTGCTGTCGTGTTCTTCATCGAGGATAATTAAGCCGAGGTGAGGTAAAGGTGCGAAAATGGCCGATCGCGTGCCAATGACAATTTGCGGGGTTCCAGTCAGCATCTGACGCCATGTATCGTAACGTTCGCCGTCGGATAGGGCGCTGTGGTAGACGCAAATTTGCTCGCCAAAACGGGCGCGGAATCTGTCTGTAAGTTGCGGTGTAAGGCCTATTTCGGGAACGAGTACAAGGGCGGATTTGCCGCTGGCTAAGATTGGGGCGATCGCCTGCAAATACACTTCAGTTTTCCCGGAACCTGTAACGCCGTGCAGCAGCACTTGACGGAATCCCGAAAAAGAGTTAATAAACGCTAAGGCTTGAGCTTGAAAATGAGTTAAAGTTTTGGGTGCATCGGGCAATTGAGAAATTCCGCGATCGCCTCTGAGAACTTCCCTTTGGTCAATTACAACGCTACCTTTTTGCTCCAAAGCTTTGACAACCGAAGAACTCGCGCTGCAAATTCTCAACAAATCATTCAGCCACATTTCACCGCCACCGCGCCGCAAAACTTCCAATACTTCTTGTTGTCGCTTGGTTAAATCTGTGACAAATGCATTAGCAATTAATGTCACTGCCGGTTTGAGTTGTGGTTTGGGAGGATTGGGCGGTTCTAAATAACTTTCTACCCAACCGCGTTTCAATAAATCTTTCAATCCCCGATAACTTCCCTTCACTTGGCGCTGGAGGTATTGCCAAGTGTAATCGCCGTTTTTTTGAGCTTGCAGCAATTGCAAGATTTGACTAGCGGCGGGATTGAGAAATGTTTCGGCATTCGGAGAAATTGCCTCCTTAATTAAGCGAATTCGGCGCACAGAACGGCTTAACAAACCGGGCGGCAGCGAGGTTCTAATTACTTGAATTAATGGTGTACAATAATAGGTGGCAGTGCGATCGAGCAATTCCCAGTAAGTCGGTGGGAAAAAACCAGCACTGACAACATCTTCGACCTCTTTAACCCTTGTGGGATCTAAGTCGGGCGGCAGTTGAGAAATGAACCGAATCGCGATCGCGCCTACCTGTTGACTGCCAAAGGGTACACTCAAGATATCCCCTGGTTGCACGGTAAGTTCCGCAGGTAAACGATAGGTAAATAACTTATTTTCCTCCCCAGGAGAGTCCCCCGCAACCCTGAAAGGAGAGTCCACCAATACCTCGATCCACTCTGCTTGCACGGTGGGGCGCTGTGGCGGTTCGCTGCTGCCGTAGGATGCCCCGGCCTCTGCCGCTATAGGGGTTGACAAACCAAAAGTGACAGTAGACATAGGGTTGCACATCAAACTAGGAGGAGCCGCGGTCAAAGGGAGTTTTCATTATCCCTCAGTTTAGCTCGATCGATCGATCTTAGCTGCGGGATTTGGCGATCGGAATCTCGATCGCCAATTCAGTCCCTTCTCCAATTGCGGAGATACACTCCAACCTCCCGCCGTGTTTGTCCACAATAATTTGATAGCTAATTGACAGTCCCAAACCCGTCCCGTGACCAACTGGTTTGGTGGTAAAAAACGGATCGAAAATTTTCGATTTGACAGCTTCATTCATCCCGATACCATTATCTTTGATGCTGATTATTGCCCAATTTTCGCAAATAATAGAAGTAGTAATAATCATCATCTGGATAGGGTTGGCTTCTATCTCGTTCAGTGAAGACTTTTGCTCTCGCTCCCGCAGGGCATCAACAGCATTATTAATTATGTTCATAAACACCTGATTTAATTGCCCAGCATAACACTCTACCTGGGGCAAAAAACCATAATTTTTAATGAATTTTATAGCGGAACTACCGTTTTTTTTAGTTAAGTATTAAGATTTCATTTGTATTGGTGGATTGAAAAATTCTATCTAAGATACATTCAAAATGTCAAGTTATTAATAACAAATCTGGTTAAAACCGCTCGCTACTTTTATTCCATGCTCTCGCATTGGCGGGGTTTTTATCGGATTATTGATAAATAAGCAGGCCGATCGCAAACTTATAATGGTCGGCCCAGCGCGAAAAATTGCCCGATTCAGACAACCTTTGTACAAAACCCGCCGGCAATGCAAAGCGGAAATATTAAATGTGAGTGCGATCGACCGGGGGCGATGGGAAAAGTGCGATCGACTTGGCGCGCGATCGCCCACAAGCAATCTCAAGTACCAAGCCACTTGCGAGTTCCCAGAACGCAATCACACTATACCATTCCTCCGAAATCTCACTTTAATGTGTCGATCGTACTCACACACCCGCACCATTTTGTGTTAAGAACTACTACTTGTGACAACATCGACACAGCAGTTTATATTTGGAGAGTAATTGATGTCAGGTAGCGAAGTTCGTGCAGACTTTTGGATGAGCGAGTACATTACCCCCTGGGATATTTACGTTCACGGCGTCATCGCGGTGCTTGCTTACAAGAAAACAGCCTATCAAGAAATGTACGTAGTTCAGACCGGTACTTACGGCAAAGGCTTAGTTTTGGACGGTAAGTGGCAATCTTGTACAGGCGACGAGTTTCTGTACCACGAACCCTTGGTACACCCAGCCATGATTTGTCACGGTAGCCCCAAAAAAGTTCTCGTTCTCGGCGGCGGAGAAGGAGCTACAATTAGAGAAGTGCTGCGCTGGAAAACAGTTGAAAAAGTCGTGATGATCGACATTGACGGCGAAGTAGTAGAAGCTTGCCGCGAACACCTCCCAGAAATGCACCAAAACGCCTTTGACGACCCCCGCTGCGAAGTAGTAATCGGCGATGCTTTGGACTATTTAGATAAAACTGACAATGATTGGGATATTGTCATTTCTGACTTGTCCGATCCAATTGAAGAAGGCCCATCTTTCCAGTTGTTTACCAAGGAGTATTTTGAGAAAGTTCGCAGCGTAATGTCGCCTAACGGCTATTTCGTAGTGCAAGCGGGCCCCGTTTCTCCGGCAGAAATGAAAATGCACGCTCGCATCGTAAATACCCTGAAATCTGTTTTCTCCAATGTTCAATCCTGCACCAGCTTTATTTCTACTTACGGAGCTCCTTGGGGTTTCGCCATAGCTTCTAATCAAGAAATAAATACGCGGCCCGAACCCACAGTTACTGACAAATTACTCGCCGAGAAAACAACTGGCGGGTTGCGGATGTTCGACGGAATTACACTATTGGGGTTGATGCAGCTTCCCGGTCACTTGCGGCAGGTAATCGCCGCTGAAACCGAAGTTTACACTATGGCAGCACCGCCTAAGTTTTTCGGGAAAGGTTCGGTTGGTCAGTGAAGTTAAATTGGAAGAGAAAACTCGTTTGGAGTAACTGAGATGAGCAATTTAATTCGCATACTCGCTGCAATTTTTGTTCCCCCTCTGGGCGTATTTATGACTGTCGGCATCGGCCGAGATTTTTGGATTAACCTGGTTCTAAGCTGTTTTTTCTTGTTTCCGGGTACAATCCACGCTGTTTGGGTGATTGCTAAGCACGATCGCGGTTAACTTGAAAGCAAATCCGGTTTTGGGATAATAAACAGGCAAGAGAAAATAAACTTTCTTTTGCCTGTTTTGACTAATTAATCTGGATTAAATCTGCGTTCATCCGCGTTTATCTGCCGACATCTGCGGTTAAAAATAAAAAAATCTAATTCTTATGACAATTAGATTGCACCTCAATTTCTTCACAAACCAATTCAGCAATTTTTTTCGCCGCCCCGGATTTTCCTCGAACCGCACGCAAACGATCGCCCATCTGTGCTAATTTTTCAGGATGGCTCAGATAGTCGATCGCCAATTGAGCAATTACTTCCGGTTCCAGCTTCCCAATGAACTCCGGCACAATCTCCTCCTGTGCCCAAATATTCGGCCAAGCATAAAGCTTTCCCTTTCCCAATTGCCAGATTAGCCAATTAATCGCCGTAGCAAAAACTGAACCGACTAACGGCAAATTTGCCAGCAAGCCCGGCAATCCATCCCAAGCTTTCATCGCATCCAATTGCTGCGTCGGAATCAAAACAATCATCGGTACAGCTAACGAACCCAATTCGGCAGTATTCGCTCCCACAGTAGTTAAACACAGGCTGCATTCTGATAGCAAGTCGTAGGCGGGCCTCTGCGTCCAAAGTTCTATTTGTAAGCCATTGGCTGTGTGCAAAAACGGCGATTCTGTTAACTGAAGTTCGGCGCTAGCGTTCTCAAATAAATGCAGGCAAGGATTTTGTTCTGGGTCGGCAAAACGTGCTAGAGTTTGCACATCTATGGTAGGAGCAACAGGAATTACAAAGCGAGTTTCAGGGCGGAGGCGATGGATGGATTGGGCGATCGACAAACATAACGGTACACCTAAAGCTAATTTGGCGGCTTTAGAACCGGGCAACAATCCAATTAATTCTATTTTCCGTAGGGGCGGTGTTCCCGTGTCCGCCCTGCCCGATTTCCCGTTCCCTACTTCGGCGATCAAATCTCCGACAACTGTAAATTTATTAGCATATTTTTGGGGAATTTTAGCAAAAACTTCTGGTTTCATCGCCGCAAATTTATCAATCCAGCGATACCACCGGGCGTCCCATTCAGCATAAATAACAGTGCGATATTTGAGCCTTTTGCCAATAACAACCGTAAAAAATTGATCGCCACCTAAAAATAAAACAACTCCTGTTTCGTGCCAATCCCAATTTTCAGCAGTTTTGCCCGAGAATAAGAATGGAAAAAAATGCTCCGGTGCTTGCACTCTGTCAACTTCTGGGTAGGAAGATGCGATTTGCGCTTCTTTCCCCGTGGCGTGGGGACAGGGGGACAGCACCACAGAGATGCGGGCTTGAGTCCCCGCGTTTGGCAATTTCTCGCGCAAAGCTTGCACGGCGGGACGCACCCAAGTTGCCAATTCTCCGGGGCCGTTGGAGAGGATTAAAATATCTACTGCCATAGGATTTAAGATTTGAAAGGATGCAACGGAGATTTTATGACAGATTTAATTAAGGCCGTCAAGACGGGTGATGTTGCGGCTGTAGAAAGTGCTATCGAACAGCGTGCAGATATCAATGCCAAAGATGAGGAAGGTGCGACTGCTTTGACGGCTGCGGCTGAAGCTGGCAATTCGGCGATCGTCAAAAAATTGCTGGCGGCAGGTGCCGGGCCCAACAGTCAGGATAATGACGGGTGGACGCCGTTAATGAGTGCCGCTGCTGCGGGACATACGGAGATTGTACAGCTTTTGCTGGAGGCGGGGGCGGATGTGAATGCTAAAACTAATTTTGGTTTGACGGCTTTGATGAGTGCAGCAGGTAGCGGGCGCACTCAAGTTGTGGAATTTTTAATCGATAAGGGAGCTGATATCAAAGCGTATGATAATAATACTTGGACTGCGTTAATTTGGGCGTCTTCGGAAGGTCACAAAGATGCGGTTGAGCTTTTGAAGCTAGCGCGCGATCGGGCTTAATTGTCGGGCTAAATTTTTGAGAAACCCGGTTGCTTGGTTCGTTCGGGTTTCTCATTGAGATTAATAGCTTTCTACCCTAGCAAGAAAGGATTGATATTCCCAAAATCAGCGTTAGGAAATGTCAGTTGTCTCAAATTTAAGTCCGCACCTCCCTCAAGAATTGCAATTCTATCTCCTCGTAGTGAGATGACTAAATCTGCACCCACTGGAGATATTTGATAGTAATCCAGTTTTCCTGCTAGCTGAAGAGTATCTCCCTGA
This sequence comes from Microcoleus sp. POL10_C6, assembly GCF_036701585.1. Taxonomy (NCBI): domain Bacteria; kingdom Bacillati; phylum Cyanobacteriota; class Cyanophyceae; order Oscillatoriales; family Microcoleaceae; genus Microcoleus; species Microcoleus sp. POL10_C6. The sequence goes on from NZ_JAUBRB010000006.1 coordinate 170,351, forward strand.
TCGGGGTTGAAGTCACGAATGCGAGCCTCCCCCGGACCATAATACAATACATCACTTATGTCAGTGTAGCTACCAGCGCTCGGTCGCGAAAGAATGTTATGAGCCAAAATAAAAGTATCAGCACCTTCGCTGCCAATCAAGGTATCAAATTCATTGCTGCCGGAGCTCAAATAACGGCCCTCAAAGTCAACTCCAATAATTGTCGATTTTCCCTTGCCAAAAGCAGTCACAACATCATTCCCAGAAGTCCCCACAAAAGTTGCAGAGCGATTTGTTTCAAATTGCCCAACTTTTGTATACTGATCGAGACCTGAAGCAAAACTTCCTGCTTGAACAGCCGCATCAACATCGGGATATTTTGCTAAATATCCAGCTTCCCAAAAGTTATCCAATACAGAAACTCGATCGAAAATCAAGAAATCAGGTTCCCGATTTTCTAGAAACGGCATATTCGCAACACCCTCGACTTCAGCAATCACTGGGACAACCCTAGAGCTTGGTAGTCCCTCAATCTGAAAATTTCCAGAAGCGTTAAACTGATAGTTGTACCAGCCTCGCGTTCCCGCTAGGCGGATCTTATCGGCTTGCGGGTCAAAGTTTTTAATCGTAGCTGCGCCACTGGCGACGATATACGACCTGTAGAATAGATTCCCCTTCACACCGAGAACGAAAGTATCACTACCTTGACCGCCAATGAGCGTATCGCGATCGTTAGGAAAGGGTCTGTTTTCATAAACTCTATTTCCCGCTGCATCTAAAGATACTTCAACGCCAGTGATTTCAACTTTTCCTACACCAAATCCCGTTACAATGTCAGTGTCTTTAGTCCCGACAAATGTAGCCGATCGCGCTGGCTCAAATTGTCCAAATTTTCGGTAGTGTTCCCCACCTGTTTTGAAAACTCCCGCCTTGACTGCTGCTGCTACATCGGGGTTTTTCAGCAAGTATTCGGGTTCAAAAAAGGTGTTCGCATAAAGACCTTCTTTGGCGCCGAATTTGATAAAGTGTTCCAAACCCGATTTGAAAGTGCCGTTCTGTACAAACGGCACAAGTACGGGGTATCGTTTTAAATAAAATGCTTCGTCGTAGTCAGGCGATACTTGGGTGCGGCCTTCATCGTAACCAAACTGGATAAAGTGGTCTAAACCAGAGGCAAAAGGCGCATTTGGATTGTTTGGGCCGCGAACCAAGCGAGCAATATCTGGATTTTGAGATAGATAAGTATTTTCGTCAAAGTAACGCGATACTTTGGTCAGGCCGCCGGCTTGACCGAACTTTTCAAAGTGTTCTCTGCCGGATTTTATAATTCCTGTATCAATAGCCGATTTCACCCAAGGATATTGCGAAAGGTAGTATGGTTCGTCAAAAATGTCATAGTTAGTCATAAGTTTTTCTCCAAGCTTAGTCTGCTTACTTGTCGGTTAAACTTGATCAACTATAACTAACTCTACTAACTCAGTATGTCAAGTTAATTATTGTTAAGCCTGTTTTATTATTTTCATGGCAAACGCAAAAGTGCGATCGCACTTTTTTTGAAAGAGCGATCGCACTTCTCAGCAGCAATCAGCCAAATTCCCAATAGCTTCGAGATTTCTAGCCAAGTAGAGGTAGAGAACCTCTAGATTCTGGTAAGAGATTCAACTTTAGATTTCCGCCGCCTTCAATAACAGCGATCGTGTCAAAGCTACTAATTCCCGAAGTTCCATCTGGAAAGTAAACGAACAAGCCGTTCGTTTGGATAGCTAAATCTCGATTGTTGTTGATGGGAAATATCAAGAATTTATCTAAAGAAGGTTGGATATCGCTTGTTGCTAGCTGAATGGTATCCTGACCTTGGGTAAAGTTCCGAATTGTAGCAAAACCCGGCCCGATATATAACTTTGTTGGGAAACTGTATCCCTTACCACCAGTACCTTGTACAACGTCTCCGAGCATGAATTTATCGCGGCCGCTACCGCCAGTGAGAGTATCGAATTCATTACTGCCCTCACTTTCATAATTTCGGCCGGGGATGGAAAAAGCACCACCTGTACCTAAACCTACTTCAACTCCAATTAATTCGGTATTCCCCACCCCAGCACCGGTAATGATGTCATTCCCGGAACTTCCGATAAAAGTCGCAGAGCGGCTTGGATCGTTTTTGCCGAAATTGAAGTAGTGCTCCCGACCAGTTTTCAACGCTCCCGATTCGACAAACGACTGAACATCGGAGTATTTGTTTAAGTATTCTTTTTCAAAAAAAGAAGTCCCAAACTGACCGTCTTTGATGCCGAATTGAACGAAATGCTGGTAGCCGTTTTTAAAAGTTCCATTCTGAATAAATGGCTGCAACTGTCGGTTATTTGCTACATAAAACGCTTCGTCATACTCAGGCGATACGCGAGTGCGACCTTCTTCGTAACCATATTGGATAAAGTGGTCTAGGCCAGTCGCAAAAGGTGCATTTGGGTTGTTGGGGGTGCGGACTAAGGCAGCGATATCTGGGTTGCCAGCGAGGTAAGTAGCTTCGTCAAAATACCGCGATACTTTGGTTAAGCCACCGACTTGACCGAATTTTTCAAAGTGTTCTCTTCCAGATTTGATGACTCCTGCATCAATGGCGGGTTTGACCCAAGGATATTGAGCAATGTAGTATTGTTCGTCAAAAATTGCGTAACTAGCCATGTTTTTTTATTGCGGCTTTAATGAGCTGTTGATGCAATTTATCAATAATCTGAAACTGAGACAATTACCTGATCGGGTGATTTTTTCCAAGTGTCAGTCAAATCTCATTTAAGCTCTCTAAAGATGTCGTAATTCATCGTTGTTTATTGGAGAACGTAAAGTGCGATCGCGGAATGCGAGTTGTTGGCATAGGAAAGTGCGATCGCACCGACAGCATCCCAAAGAAAATTCTGAATAGATTGGATATTTCTACCCAAGTAAAGATCTAATAACACTAGATCCTGGTAATAGATTCAAATTGAGATTGCCGCCACCTTCAACAACAGCGATTGTGTCAAAGCGACTGGCTATGAAAACTCCATTCTCAACAACGGGAAAGCCATTCGTTTGGATAGCTAAATCTCGATTATTGTTGATTGGAAACACCAATAATTGATCTAAGGGAATCCCTATCTGGATGATATCCTGACCTTGAGTAAAGTTCCGAATAGTAGCAAAACCTGGGCCGATGTAGAACTGTCTGGATGAGAGGGTTCCTCCCCTGAAGCCAACAATGTCACCGAGCACGAATTTATCGCTGCCGCTACCGCCAGTGAGAGTATCGAATTCATTGCTGCCGTCACTTTCATAATTTCGGGGGCCGGGATAGGTAACACCTACTTCAACTCCAATTAATTCGACCCTCCCTACCCCTACACCGGTGAGGATGTCATTACCGGAAGTTCCGACAAAAGTTGCCTCGCGGCTTGGCTCGAATTGCCCAAACTTGAAGTAATGTTCCCGACCAGTTTTTAAGGTTCCAGAGCTGATAGCCTCAAACACATTGAATAAGTATCCCGGTTCAAAGAAAGATGTTCCAAAACGACCTTCTTTTACCCCGAATTGAATGAAATGCTGGTAGCCATTTTTAAAAGTTCCATTCTGAATAAACGGCTGCAAATTTCGGTTAGTTGCTACATAAAACGCTTCGTCATACTCAGGCGATACGCGAGTGCGACCCTCTTCGTAACCGTATTGGATAAAGTGGTCTAAGCCTGTAGCAAACGGCGCGTTTGGATTGACTGTGCGGACAAAGGGTTTAAGGTCTGGATTTCCTTCAAGGTAAGTATCTTCGTCAAAATACCGCGATATTTTTGTGAGACCGGCGGCTTGACCAAATTTTTCAAAGTGTTCTCTTCCTGATTTGATGATTCCTGAATCAATGGCTGGTTTCAGCCACGGATATTGCGAAAGGTAGTATTGTTCGTCGAAGATATCGTAATTCATAGTTTGCTGTTTAAAGTAAAGTACGATAAAAAAAAGTCATCAATCATCAGTATTAACTAATGACCAATGACCGATGACTAATGACTAATGACCAATGACTAACCAATCAAGAAAGTACCGTTACCGTTAGATTCTTGGAAACTCAAATTCAAACTTGCTCCTCCTTCAATCACGCCCAGCACATCTCCAAAACGCTGGATTGACAAATTGTTGCCAACCGGAGTTAGGCTGTAGCCGTTTAATGAAGTTCCTTGCAGTTGGATAAAATCGCTTTCGATGTCGAAGTTACGGATGGTAGCTTGACCGTTACCCAAATACAGCGGTGTCGGGCTAAAATTCCCGGCTGTAGCAGGAACTCCGAGTACGAATGTATTGGTTCCCGGAGCACCAATCAAGACATCGAATTCATTGGTGCCAAAGCTTTCATACTGTCGGTTGCGTTGCGAATCTAGACCTACTTCCACTCCCACAAGTTCGACATCCCCGACGCCAACACCAGTTAAAACATCGTTGCTGCGGCTGCCGACAAAAGTTGCGTCGCGGGCAGGCTCAAATTGTCCAAAATTGAAGAAGTGTTCCCGGCCTGTTCTCAAGTTTCCAGAGTTGACAAACGGCACAATATCAGGGTTTTCTTTTAAGTATTCCGGTTCAAAAAATGAAGTCCCAAACCGACCGTCTCTGATTCCGAATTGAGTGAAATGGTCGAAGCCTGATTTGAAAGTTCCGTTCTGAACGAACGGTGCGACATCTGAGTTGTTTGCTAAATAAAAATTTTCGTTGTACTCAGGGGATACTTGAGCGCGGCGCTGTCCTTCATCGTAACCGAACTGGATAAAGTGATCGAGGCCGGTTGCAAAAGGTGCGTTTGGATTGACTGTGCGGACAAAGGCTGCGAGATCTGGATTTTTCTCAAGGTAAGTAGCTTCGTCAAAATAACGCGATACTTTAGTTAGACCGCCGGCTTGACCAAATTTTTCAAAGTGTTCTCTCCCGGATTTGATTACTCCTGCATCAATCGCTGGTTTGATCCAAGGATATGAGGCCAGGTAGAATTGTTCGTCGAAAATTGCGTAGTTAGCCATGTTTCCCCCTTAATGTTGGGATGAGTTTGAGAGTTTATAGCAATTAGCTTTCCATGAACTCGATCGCTAATCAGGAATTTACACCAAACGGACATTATGAAATGGTTTTAATTTCCTGGAATAATATCACTTTTTGTGACTCAGCAATTATCCGAAGGCTACATTCTGCCTTCACAAATTATACCTTTTTCCCCTCAGTTAATTGCTCTATCGCAAGTGTGATCAATTCTACAAACCTGGGAACTTTTTTCAGGATTTTTTTGTCGATTGTTGGTTAATTTTTAATTATTTTTATCCTACTAATTAATCGTATACATATTATCTTTTATTTGTCAAGTAAACTTTTGTAAACAAAATATGGAGTATTTACTCAAGGAATTTATAAAAAAATGTAACGAAAATTTGACCTAAATTTGTCGAATTGTGTCATGTGCAGGCTCAAATCGCCTAATGGCAAGCGTTTTCTGGTAAAAATGCTTATGGGATAAAAAAATTCCCGATTCGCGAAAACAGCATCTTAAAGGAGCCTAACCGGATGTTCACTCACGTCAAGCCCACCATTCGCCACGTTGTGCCGGAAAACTTGCAGGGGCGATCGCTCATGAAGGTGGTCTATGTCGTACTGGAACCGCAGTATCAAAGCGCCCTGTCGGCAGCGGTTCGATCGATAAACCAGAAAAATCCGAATTTGGCAATAGAAATCAGCGGCTACCTGATCGAGGAACTTCGCAGCCCGGAAAATTACGAAGCCTTCAAGCGGGATGTGGCGGATGCCAATGTATTTATTGCTTCTCTAATTTTCATCGAAGATTTGGCCGAAAAAGTGGTAGCGGCGGTGGAACCGCTGCGCGACAGCTTGGATGTCGCCGTCGTCTTCCCATCGATGCCAGGGGTAATGCGGCTCAATAAAATGGGCAGTTTCTCGATGGCACAGTTGGGACAAAGCAAAAGTGCGATCGGCGAATTCATGAAAAAACGGAAGGAAAAATCTGGGAGTTCCTTCCAAGACGGAATGCTGAAACTGCTGCAAACTTTGCCGAAAGTGCTGAAATATTTGCCGATCGACAAAGCCCAAGATGCCCGCAACTTCATGCTGAGTTTCCAGTATTGGCTGGGCGGTTCCCAAGAAAACTTGGAAAACTTCCTGCTGATGCTGTCCCATAAATATGTCTTCAAAGGCCAGTCACAGCCAACTTTCCAAGAACCTGTTGTCTACCCCGACATGGGAATTTGGCATCCTTTGGCATCGTCGATGTTTGAAGATGTAAAAGCATATCTGACCTGGTTTAATGCCCGTACAGATATTTCTGCGGATCTCAAAGATCCCCTCGCACCTTGCATTGGTTTAGTGTTGCAACGCACTCACTTAGTCACAGGAGATGACGCGCACTATGTAGCAATGGTGCAGGAATTGGAGGCAATGGGCGCGCGGGTTGTGCCGATTTTTGCCGGCGGTTTGGACTTCTCTAAACCTGTGGAGACTTTTTTCTTGGAAGTCGGGGCAAAAGGTGTTACACCTCTGCCGATTGTTGATGCGGTGGTTTCTCTGACTGGTTTTGCTTTGGTGGGCGGCCCGGCGAAACAAGATCACCCGAAGGCGATCGAATCTTTGAAAAAATTAAATTGCCCTTACATGGTGGCTTTGCCGCTGGTTTTCCAAACGACAGAAGAATGGGAAAATAGCGATTTAGGCTTGCACCCGATTCAAGTTGCGTTGCAAGTTGCGATTCCTGAGTTGGATGGTGCGATCGAACCGATTATTGTGTCGGGACGCGACGGCGCAACTGGAAAGGCGATCGCCCTGCAAGATAGAATTGAAGCAATTTCCCAGCGCGCCATGAAATGGGCAATGCTGCGCCGCAAACCAAAATTAGATAAAAAAGTTGCGATCACAGTTTTCAGTTTCCCGCCCGACAAAGGCAACGTCGGAACAGCCGCTTACTTGGACGTTTTCGGCTCGATTTACGAAGTATTGAAAGCCTTAAAAGGTAACGGTTACGACTTGCCAGAATTGCCGGATTCCGCCGAAAAACTGATGCAAGAAGTCATCCACGACGCAACAGCCCAATACCAAAGTCCCGAATTAAATATTGCTTACCGGATGTCCGTAGCTGAATACGAAGAATTCACTCCTTACTCGGAACGGTTGCAAGAAAATTGGGGCCCGCCTCCGGGACATTTGAACAGCGACGGACAAAATTTGCTGATTTTTGGCAAACATTTTGGCAATGTGTTTATCGGAGTGCAACCTACTTTTGGATACGAAGGCGATCCGATGCGGTTGTTATTCTCTCGTTCTGCTAGCCCCCACCACGGTTTTGCTGCGTACTACACTTATTTGGAGCGCATTTGGGGTGCGGATGCGGTGCTGCACTTTGGCACTCACGGTTCGCTAGAATTCATGCCCGGTAAGCAGATGGGAATGTCTGTCGATTGTTATCCTGACAGTTTGATCGGCAAGATTCCTAACCTCTATTATTACGCCGCCAACAATCCCAGCGAGGCAACAATTGCTAAGCGCCGCAGTTATGCTGAAACAATCAGTTATCTGACTCCTCCGGCTGAAAATGCTGGGTTGTACAAAGGTTTGCAGGAACTCAGCGAGTTAATTGCTTCTTATCAAACTTTGAAAGAGACTGGGCGCGGTGTGCCGATTGTGGATGCGATCGTCGAAAAATGCCGTTTGGTGAATTTGGATAAGGATATCGCCTTACCTCCCGAACAAGAACGCGGGGTTGCTGCGGATATGACTGCGGAGGAACGGGACAATTTAGTTGGCTTGGTTTACCGCAAGTTGATGGAGATTGAGTCGCGGTTGTTACCTTGCGGTTTGCACGTGATCGGTAAGCCGCCGACTGCTGAAGAGGCGATCGCAACTTTGGTTAACATTGCCAATTTAGACCGGGAAGAAGACGGATTAATCAGTTTGTCGCGGATTATTGCTCAAAGTCTCGATCGGAATATTGACGAGATCTACACCAACAACGACAAAGGCATTTTAGCAGATGTTGAATTGTTACAAAACATCACCTTAGCCTGTCGCGATGCTGTTAGCGCTTTGGTGAAGGAACAAACCGATGCTGAGGGTAGAGTTTCCCTGGTTTCTAAGTTGAATTTCTTCAACATGGGCAAGAAAACACCCTGGATTGATGCTTTGCACGCAGCGGGTTATAAAAAGGTCGATCCAGAACTGATTAAACCGCTGTTTGAGTATCTGGAATTCTGCTTGCAGCAAGTTTGTGCCGACAACGAATTGGGCGCATTATTGCGCGCGCTAGAGGGCGAATACATTATCCCCGGCCCTGGTGGCGATCCGATTCGCAACCCGGATGTTTTGCCGACTGGCAAGAATATGCACGCTTTGGACCCGCAGTCAATCCCTACCACGGGGGCGATCAAGTCTGCTAAGGTTGTAGTCGATCGGCTGTTAGAAAGACAGCGCGTTGATAACGGCGGAAATTACCCAGAAACGATCGCCGTTGTGTTGTGGGGAACCGACAATATCAAGACTTACGGCGAATCCCTCGCCCAAGTAATGTGGATGGTGGGAGTGAAGCCAGTTCCCGACGCTTTGGGCCGGGTAAACAAACTCGAATTGCTTTCTTTAGAAGAGTTGGGACGCCCTCGGATCGACGTAGTAATTAACTGTTCAGGCGTATTCCGCGACTTGTTCATCAACCAAATGAATTTGTTAGATAAAGCCGTGAAAATGGCAGCGGAAGCCGACGAACCGTTAGAAATGAACTTCGTCCGCAAACACGCCTTGAAGCAAGCGGAAGAAATGGGAATCAACCTGCGACAAGCAGCAACCCGGGTATTTTCCAATGCTTCGGGTTCCTATTCATCTAACGTCAACTTGGCGGTGGAAAACAGCACTTGGGAAAGCGAAGCCGAGTTGCAGGAAATGTACTTAACTCGCAAATCCTTCGCCTTTTCTTCCGACAATCCCGGAACAATGGAACAAGATCGGAAGATTTTTGAATCATCCTTGAAAACTGCTGAAGTGACATTCCAAAACTTGGATTCTGCTGAGATTTCCCTAACCGACGTGTCGCACTATTTCGACTCTGATCCGACTAAATTGATCGGCAGTTTGCGCGCAGATGGCAAGAAACCGGCATCCTTTGTTGCTGATACAACCACAGCCAACGCGCAGGTGCGGACGCTATCAGAAACCGTGCGTTTAGATTCGCGGACTAAGCTGCTGAATCCGAAGTGGTACGAGGGGATGTTGTCGCACGGTTATGAAGGCGTGCGGGAGATTTCTAAGCGTCTGGTGAATACGACTGGATGGAGTGCAACGGCCGGCGCTGTGGATAATTGGGTGTATGAGGATGTCAACACTACGTTTATCCAAGATGAGGAGATGCAGAAGCGTTTGCTTAACTTAAATCCTCATTCGTTCCGCAAGATTGTCAGCACTTTGCTTGAGGTGAATGGCCGGGGTTATTGGGAGACTTCGGAGAACAATTTGGATAGGTTGCGTGAACTTTATCAGGAGGTGGAAGACCGGATTGAGGGGGTAGAATAGAGTTAGAGTAGGCATCAATTAGTAGAGACGTTGCATACAACGTCTCTACTAAGTCTTAATCATAGAGATAATGTTAAATCATTATTTTGTGAGAATGAAACCTCCCGGTAGACGTTATATTTGTGGTGTATTTACTGTGTAGCTAAATCTGTTAGAAGCTATTACCTACAGAAATTTGAAGCCCCAAATTCTGTTGCTTGTCTTACTCTATCTTTCTCTTCTTCAGACATAAAGGGACATTGAGATTGAGCATTTTGCCATGAAATAACATATTGAAAAATGGCCTGTGAAGTTGAAACCTTACCAGCATTTATGTCGTTTTTGACTCTTGCAACGCAAAAGTCCCCTGCCCCATCTACTCTTTTCCGGACATCGGCAATCTCAGTGTAAGTGACATAGGGACAGTTACGTTGACCATCTAGCCAGGTAATTTGATTGGTAATGATGGCTTGAGCCGTTGTAATCTGTCCCGTACGAATTTTCTCCCAAATATCTGTTGAGTCCGTTTTAGGAAGCTGCTCCTCCTGCTTCTCTGGGGAAGGACTTGAGGAAGGACTTGGGGGAGGACTACAGCCATAAATCAGTAATACCAGTATCAGGTAAAATAGTGAATTGTAAGAATTTTTTCTACGTTGATTCATCAAAGCTTTGTTCTCTCTGCTACTGGTATTCATAATATTACCATTCAAGTTTAATATTATTTGATAGTACAGTGACTTGCAAGTAGTCTCCGGAATTTATTTCTTAATTTATTTTAACATTTCTTAAATTAAAGTTGCAAAATAGATCGCACTCTCATCTTAGCCAAAAATGCGATCGCCCCTATCTTTCCCCTAAGTGCGATCGCCCCTCTGCTTTCCCCCCGATCGAACTTTGGGGAGTATTCTCCAAGGGCGATCGCCCTTATTTTCCCAAAGTACGATCGCCCTGATAGTCCTCAAGTGCAATTAAACTTGACCAGGCAAATCCAAGGCAATTAATAAAGCTTGATTCAGCAGAAGTATTCCTTCATCACTAAGCATTCCTCGTAAACTCAATAAACGAGATTTAGATAATACCCGTACTTGATCTGCCATAGCGATAGAATCGTTGGTTAATCCACCGTCGGGAGCTTTAATTAATACCTGAGTGGGATAAACTCGTTTACCAGTTTGATAAGTAGTGCAGGGAATAGCCAAAACTACAGGGCTATATGTATGGATTGTAGCTCGACTAACGATGATAACAGGACGGGTTCCTCCTTGTTCAGAACCCTCAACAGGTTCAAGTCTAGCATCATAGACTTCTCCCCGGTTCATACAGGAGATTCTCCCAATTGCAACGCTTCCCAACTCGCTACCGCAAACTCAGCCTCCATCTGTAGCACTTGAGCTTGATACTCTGGATCTTGTACCATTTCAATCAGTGCTGCATCAATTTCCGATCGTTTACCCTGAGTTTGGGTTGTTACCCGATCGCGAACCAATGCTGACAATACTTCTAACAGTTGCTGTTGCTCTTCAAGAGTGAGATTTTGAGCCTGACTCAGTACCTCGCTATAAGTAGACATAGGGTTTATGTTGAGATTTTTTGGCTGATTGTTATTATAGCAATTTAGAATCGAAGGAAGTGCGATCGCCCTGATCTTCCCAAAAGTACGATCGCCCCTCTCTTCCCATCCAAAAATAATCCATCAACTTCTCAAATGCTCCAAAACTAAAACCGTTAACCCAGGTAAAGAAGGCAACCGCGCATCATTTGTCAAAAAAAACGAAGCACCCTCATGGATAGCTGTAGCCATTTGAATAGAATCGGGCGATCGCAAATTGTAAGTTGCTCTCAGTTGTGCCGCTGTTTCAGCAATATCTGGAGTTAATTCAACAACAGTTAAACTTCCTTGATCAATACTCCGGACAGTTTTTAAGCAGCCAGAGTACCATAAGACAAGACTGAAGGAAGGTTAGGGTGATTTAAAATCA